>DATAUW010000015.1 GCA_036268055.1 Verrucomicrobiia bacterium
TCCCCCGCACTCCGGCACGCGCACTAACGCCCCGCCTGCTCCTCGACAATCTCCAGGCTGCAACGCAAACCCTTCTTCGCGCTCCCCGCCAGCAACAACGACCGGATCGCGTTGATCGTCATCCCTTGGCGGCCGATCACCTTCCCCACATCCTCCGGATGCATGCGCAACTCATAAATCGTCGTGCCATCGCGCGGCACCGGCGTGATCGTTACGTCATCGGGATGGCTCACCAACCCCTTCACCACGTATTCCAAAAAGGCTTGCATCGCCTGGCGGAAATTTTTTACGCCGCGGCAGGTGCGGGAGCGGCAGCGGCGGCCTTCGTGGCTTTCTTGATGAAACTCGCCACCGTGTCGCTCGGCTTCGCGCCCTTGCTCACCCAATACTTTGCCCGGTCAAGGTTCAGGACAAAATTCTCGTCCTTCTTCAACGGCTGATAAGTGCCGATCTCCTCGATGAATTTTCCGTCACGCGGGCTGCGGCCATCGGCCACGACGATACGATACACCGGAGTGTTTTTAGTCCCGACCCGCTTCATCCGAATTTTGACTGCCATAAATAACTTTAACTGTGGTGGCGGCGAACCATGGTTTATAAACCGCCCGCCGTTTCCGGCGTCTCTAAAAAAGAGTGGAGAGCCTACGCATGCCCGCAAGTCTTTGCAAGCACTGATTTGACAATTACAACCATTGCCAAAGCTCCCACTAACCCGCACAATCACAACATCCTCCACTCCACGACATTTTACCATTCTTTTTCACGAATGGTGCTCACTAATCGAAAACAGGTCGTGGCGCACAACAAAAATTTTATTTTTCGCCAGGACTTTAGCGAGAGCGGTCATGAAGAAGATCATTTCTCCACCAAGAAATCCACACCTGCCCTTTTATAATCAGAGCTATTCCTTGGGACGGCAGATCGCCAGTGTGAGTCGCGACTGATCGGAAACCGCCCAAAGATTGAAAGGGCACGTCGCATCTCCCCACGGCACATAGCGAATACTCCCGTCGGCCATGGCGAAATTCGCGCCGCCACGCCCGGCTGATTGCAAAGGATTATTGTGGCGATTTTCCGCCAGGTCACTCAGGTAACCGGCATTGGGCACCAAAAGGTCCAGCGTATAAGCGAGCGAGCCCGTCGCCTTTTCGCCAAAAATAACGGTATCGGAAGGATGAACAATCGCCAAATCCGTCATGGGCCTGGGAAGCGGAGGCTGGCTGCCAATCGCATAAGTACCGCCTGCACTCTTCCAGTCTCCAAAATAATCAGAGAAGCCATTGAACACGAAACTTCGCGGCGCAACATCCGCATTGGTAACTCCTGCGTTCAATGCTTGAACGCTTGCGCTTGAATCATCGGGACAAACCAACACTTGCGCTTGATTGTAAATCGGCTGTAAGCGTTGCGGCCAGTGTTGGTCGAATGGCTCGGGCAACGGCAACTGACTGTCGTTGTCCGTGCCGTACACTGCCACAGCGATATCCAGTTGATGCAGATTGTTCGAGCACGTGATCCGGCGCGCCTTCTCTTTGGAAGCAGCCAGCGCAGGCAATAGCAGGGCCGTCAGGATCGAAATGATGGCAACCACCGTCAGCAATTCAATCAGAGTGAATCCCGGACGCAGAGATGCTCGCCTGGACCATCGTTTGAACTGGCTGAATGCTGTTTGCATGCGCGCTAATGGGATTTCAGCCGAAAGAATTGTTTAACCGTCCTCGAGGGTAAATCAATATACATATGAGAGCTGTCCGATTGGAAGTTTGTTTGAACCACCGTCCACACTCCACTGCGGGGATCGCTGGTGGCCTCCAGCGTTGATTGCGCTTGAGTCAACGGCCAGTAAAGATGGAGCGACCCCTGCGAAACCGACGCATTCAAAGCCAGATTCGCATAGAGCAACGGCCGCGCTGCCTGCTCATAGGTGGCAAAGCTTTGGCTGCCGATGAACGTCTGCACGATACGGTTCTGGCGATCGATCAGGAAAGTTTGCGGAATGGCGGAAATTCCTCCATACGCGCTTTCTACGTTCAAGCCATTGGGACGCGACATGACAATCGGGTAATTGATCTGATTGGCGGAAACAAATGATTGCAGGAGCGCTGTTGGAGGCGTGGAACCATTGTCATCAACCGAGATGCCGACCACCTCTAACCCATCAGAGTTATATTTTTGCTGCAGTGAGATAAGATCGGGAATCTCCGCGACACACGGCCCGCACCAGGTCGCCCAAAAATTTAGCAGCACTACTTTGCCCGCATAATTTGTGGAATTGATATTCGACCCTGTGATGCTTGGCAAAGTCCAGTGCGGCGCTGGGATACCCGAACTGATCGGTGAGCCGGGGACAATGCTCGTTTGCCCGGTGATTGGAACTGTGAGCGTGTCAAACATCGCTGAACCGCTAAACGACGCGGCGGGGCCGAGGGTTGGCATTGGCGTCACCTCGTATGTCAACGTCCGGGACGTACTCCCGGTGAACGGCCCCCAATGGATCATACCGCTCGTGCTATCATAGGTTCCACCATCGCTAATGTTGGAGACCGCCCAATCCGCGGGCGGCAAATCCTGAACGGTATTGGAATGGATGCTCATGTCAGGCGTCACCGCGATCGAGACTGTGAAGGCCGTGCCGGAAGTGAAGCTGGGAGGCATGCTCCTGATCGCAGTGCCCGAACCCACGACCGTTCCCACCGGTGCCACCACTCCTACTGCTTGTCCACGATTGGGAGCATAATCGGAAATGGAAGTGGAACTATACAAACTCAACTGTTGGAATGTGGTCAATGCGAAGTTCATCAACCCATCATCGTTTCCCAACGCGGAAAGTGGTACGGACACCTGAACGGTATTTCCAGAATAGATTACCGGGAAAGTTCCTTCCGTGACGAATGAACTCGAACTCACCACCGCATTGCTTTGGAAATTGGCGCCATGAATGTCAATGAAGTAATCCGTCCCGATTAAAGCGCTGTCGCTGTTGGCGCCGTCGCGGCCCGGGTAACCAGTGGCGGGATTCTGGTCCGTGTCCAACGTATATTCGATCTCCGCTGAACCCAGGTCAACTCCGGGCGCGAACGTAGCCGTAAACGTCGCTATGCCCGACGAATAAACGTAAACCGAGGCTGAAATTAGATCGAAACCGGAAAAGTATGCATCGCCCGCCGGGTCGGAAATAAATCCTACCGCATTCGTCGTCACCGATTGGGCTTCGGCAGATTGTAAAAGGAGAACGGCGACGGCTAAAAGCGTCAGAAGATAGCTGGTACGTGTTTTCATCAGTCTCGTTATTGGAAACAACCCTTGACGTACCCACGGACCGTCCTCTTTCTCCCCGTGTGTTAGCCAGTTGTCAGGCTGAAGTCAACCCTTTAAATGGAAGATTTTCGCGCGCATCTCATCACTGCTCTTGAATCGAGTTCACGCGCCCTTCGCCTACCACACCCTCTCCACTTTTCCCCTCCTCTAAAACTTGCCATCCCCCCAAATTATTGCTGTCCTAATCACCCATAATCTGAATCATCTATGACACGAGAGTTTCAGCCTCCCTGCTCTTGCTGAAAACTTGAAACTGAACACTTTAAACTACATCCACCGTGCCTAAGCCATCCACCAAGTCCAAAATGTCCACTCCGTCCACCACCCTCGACCTCCCCTTCCCCGCCCCCGCCACCCCGCGCCACATCCCCCTCACCAAACTCCACACCGACCTCGCCGCCTTCCACGAATTCGGCACCCCCACCCGCGAAATCGTCACCACCTTTACCCACGCCGAAACTCCCCGCCACGTACCCACCTACGTCAACGAATTCTGGACCGCCAAACAACGCGCCGCCAACAGCCTCCACGAAATCTCCTACCGCGCCTGCTTCAAGCCCCAACTCCCCCGCTTCTTCATCGAACGCCTCACCCAGCCCGGCGACATCGTCTACGACCCCTTCATGGGCCGCGGAACCACCCCCGTCGAAGCCGCCCTCCTCGGTCGCGTCGCCTACGGCAGCGACATCAATCCCCTCAGCGCCATCCTCACCGCCCCGCGCCTTCAGCCACCCACCGCCGACCAAGTCGCCGCGCGTTTGACCCAGGTGGATTTTTACCACAGCGACCCCGCGCCCGACGAACTCCTCACCTTCTACCACTCCGAAACCCTCCGCGAAATCGCCGCCCTAAAAAAATATTTCCTCGACCGACGCCACAACCAATCCCTCGACCACATAGACCACTGGATCTGCATGGTCGCCCTCAACCGCCTCACCGGCCACTCACCCGGATTCTTCTCCGTCTATACCCTGCCCCCCAACCAGGCCGTCAGCGTCAAATCCCAAATAAAAATCAACACCAAACGCAACCAGACACCCCCGCGCCGCTCCGTCCCCAAACTCATCCACAAAAAAACCCGCCAACTCCTGGGCGACTGCACCCATGCCACCCGCGAAACCCTCGCCCGCGTCGCCCCAAAATCCCTTTTCCTAAACCACCTCGCCGCCCACACCCCCGAAATAAAAAGCAACACCGTCACCCTCATCGTCACCTCCCCGCCCTTCCTCGACGTCGTGGACTACGCCGGCGACAACTGGCTCCGCTGCTGGTTCCTCGGCCTCGACCCCAAAACCGTCACCATGCCACTCACAAAAAAACTCGACCAATGGCAAACCGCCATGGCCGAAGCCTTCCGCGAACTCCACCGCATCCTGCGCTCCGGCGGCCACATCGCCTTCGAAGTCGGCGAAATCCGCGGTGGAAAAATCAAACTCGAAGACTACGTCCTCCCCGCCGGCACCCAAGCGGGCCTACAACCCGAACTCATCCTCATCAACGACCAAACCTTCACCAAAACCGCCAACTGCTGGGGCATAGACAACAACTACAAAGGCACCAACACAAACCGCATCGTCTTGTTTAAAAAAAATTAGCTGAGTAAAAACCAGACCGATCGGCTTTTGAGCAGTTCAACGCGAGAAACCATTTTATAAGTGTCATCCGGCATAGCTTTGAGGAGAACTCGTCAAAGTCTATCCGGCCGGTAATAAGGTAATAATGTGCGAGTTAAATCTCCTTTCATGATAATACTCGACAGACAATCTATCGCTTTATACATTTCACTAATGAGCATACTCAAGGCACAGTCTGCTGATTCGACTCAAACAGCCGGCAGCGCTGGCTCGCCCGATCCAACTAACGATTCGACTTCGACATTCTACAAGATTTCTCGCTTACTTTCATTAATCACTCGCTTCGGATTTAGAGTGTTTGCAATCTTACTTTTTATTTTATTGATAGGAGCCACTATTGCATCGGCTAGAGCAGTTTGGGTCATTTTTGCGATCAATAAATATCAATATAGATTTTTACCTGGAGAATTGCTTTTGGATTTCATTCTGGGTCTTGAAGGGCTAGTTGCTTACATTGTCTTTTTTAGAGAGGAAAAAAATGAGAAAGCCAAAAAATCTAGGCGACTGTTTGAATTGCATAAAGAGTGGAATTCTAATGCGGTCTATATGAGCCGCAGGAAGGCGGATAAACTTATCCGAGATTATCCAACGGCAAAAATAAAGGAATTGCATGATGAACACCCGGATGAATCCTCAGATCTTTCGATTGTTTTGGGGTTCTTCCAGACATTACAATTTTCCACCGCTCGTAAATTAATAGATGAGAGAGAGACGGTTGAACTTTTTGGTCAAATTTTTATCTGGTGGTATGTTGTCGGCGCACAAAGTTCCTTTCCATCAGAATGGGATAGCCATAAAAAATTACCGAAGCTTTATAGCCTGATTCAAGAATACGCAAGTGATTCTGAATTAAAAGTTTGGGAAAATAAAGCAAATGAGGACCTGAAGGGATATCAAGGGGTTAGGAAAGGGGGCAGCGCTGAATAAGCATATATTTTCTTTTTTCGCAAAGACCTCATTACACCCCAACCAGACAGCCAGACCGAAAAACCCTCGACCCACTTCTCGCGTTCCTTCCAGCTATCCCACCTGCCGCAGGCCATCGTGGTAGGGCGGTGCGCCGCCGCCGCAGTCCCGCAGAAACGACCGAACTTAGCCCAGCAATTCATTGCTGGGGTTGAATTCCCTTCCAACGCCCGTTTTCGCACGCTCACATTTCATTTTTCCAAAAATCCGTGTTTACACCGTCTTCCATCCGTGGCCAAAAAAAACGCCCTTCCGCAGCCACGTCTGTGGCCAATTCATGCCACATGACATCTGCCGCAAAACAGCCTATAAACTCGCGAAGTCCCATCTATCGAATGACCAGGCCTGTGTCGTCGTATCCTTGGCTTCGCTTTGAGGGCGGCAATAAATCAACCTAATCAGACGGTCACCCATAAAAATCACCATGAATTCCACCCTCTCAAAATTCAAACGCCTTGAACGCGCCAGGATTTTGGCCCCCGCCGCCATCTTGGCCCTGTCGGCGGCGACTGGCTTGACCCAAACCACCTTGTTCGACGACAACTATTCGCGGAACGGCATGAATTCCGCCGGCAATCTCACCCCCAATTTCGGCGGACAAACCGGAATTGATGTCGGCTCCGGCATAACCTATTCCACCTTCATCAATGGCGGCAGCACCACCCCGCCCAACAGTTTAAACATTCAAAATAGCACCCTGTTCAAAAGCGCCACCGGCCAGGAAGGCATCTGGGCGTTGAATAATAATTTTACCGATAGCGCGATCCTTTCTGCGGGCGGATTCAGCATCACCCAAAATATCCTCGCCGTTCCCGTCAACGCCAGCACGCCCGCCGATCGGTTTTGCGGCTACGGCGTCGGATTGAGCCTCGCCCAGGTCAACGCCTTAAACGATGACAACTTAACCAGCGCGGGTCCCCGCGGCTCCATTAGCGGCGGGACTACCGGCGTGGCGGCCTATTACGTTGATTTGGACTCGGCCGGTGCGGTTCAAATCTTTACCGGCGGAACGCTGTTCGACACCGTTCCGATTTCCGGATCGCCCACCAGCGGAACCCTGACCACCGATTTCACCAGCTTTGCCGATTTTAATGCCGGCACCACCGTGCAATTCACCACCTTCTTCAACGGAACCGAAATCGCCACCGCTTCTTTTGACTGGACCTCCACCGATAACAACTACATCGCCGGCTCCATGCGCGATTCCAGCGTCACCGCCGGCGAATTCAACATTTCAACCGTTCCCGAACCCTCCACCTACACCCTGATTTTTAGCGGCCTCGGCCTCATGGGCCTCCTCGCCCGCCGTCGTAAAATTTGACATCTCTCTTGATTTCACCCAACAACGGCCCGCCCCTGTAACCAAGGGCGGGCCGTTTCGCTTTGATTATCAAAAAGGAGTCAGGGCTGAAAATCCGTGTTGGCCCCGTGTTCCATCCGTGGCCAAAAAACCACTCACCCCAACGCCGCAATCGCCGCCTCATACGCCGACGACGTTTCCTGAAACGCCTCAACCGTGAAATTCAAGTCGCGCAACAACCCATCCTTCAAACCATAAATCCAACTATGCACCGTCAATTCCTGCCCGCGTTCCCACGCGTCGCGCGCGATACTCGTATGGCAAACATTCGCCGCCTGCTCGATCACATTCAATTCACAAAGCCGGTTGGCCGCCTCCGTGTCGTTGTCTGCGGCGCTTAAAAATGTTTGATGCTTCTGCCGCACATCCTGGACATGCCGCAGCCAGTTATCACTCAAGCCAAGGCGGTCGCGACGAAAAGCTGCCCGGACACCGCTGCAACCATAATGCCCGCAAACGATGATGTGCCGAACCTTGAGCAGATCCACCGCAAACTGCATCACCGACAAACAATTCAGGTCCGTATGAACCACGAGATTGGCAATGTTGCGGTGGACGAATATTTCCCCCGGCAACTGCCCCACGATTTCATTCGCCGGAACCCGGCTGTCCGAGCACCCGATCCACAAATAATTCGGCGATTGCTGCTTTGAAAGCTTGAGAAAAAATTCCGGGTCTTGCTGCCGAATGCGCTCGGCCCATTCTTTGTTGCTCGCGAAAAGATGATTCAGAGTTTGCATATAAACTCAGATCATCATAAAAGCCGCCCCACGAATAGCCTAGCGTTTTATTCCCACGGTTGAATTCCCCGTCCACCAGCATACTCACATCTCCCCCATCCAAAATTCCGTATTAAACTCCGTGTTCCATCCGTGGCGAAAAAAAATCCAGCCACCTCACCGCTTACCCTCCTTCGGAATAAAACCCGGAACCCCCGTCTGCGTCACCGAATTAAGCCGCACCCGCGTTTGAATCCGGCTGATCTTCTCAACCGCCGCTTCCGGAATCTCCGCGATTTCATAATTCTCCCGGGCCCGCTCCAAAGTCTTCGCCGTCGTGAGCACCGCCGTCCCCCGTTGAATCCCCCACGCCAACAGCACCTGCGCCGGCGTCAAAGAAGTTTGCCGCGCGATCGCCAATACCGCCGCATCTTCCAGCGGACCCGGTTTCGCACCATGACCTAACGGCGCAAACGCCAAAAGCACAATCCCCTTCTGCTTGCAAAATTCCAGCAACTCCGTCTGCGGATGATACGGATGCGCCTCCACCTGAACCACCGCCGGCTTGATCCGCGCCGCCTCATAGACCGGCACCAGATTTTCCAAAACCACATCCGACAATCCAATCGCCCGGCACTTGCCCTGATCCACGAGACTTTCCATCGCCTTCCAGGTATCCAGCAAAGTCACGCCCTTATCATAAATAATATTGCCGCTCGCATCCCGCGGTTCCACGTTGTCCCCCGCCTGAAACGCAAACGGCGTATGAATCAAATAAAGGTCCGCGTAACGAATCCCAAGCCGCTCACAACTCCCGTCGAACGCCGGCCCAACCCGTTCCGGCCGGTGATTGCTATTCCACAACTTCGTCGTGAGGAACAAATCCTCGCGCGCAACCACCCCGCTCCCAAGCGCCGTCTGCAATGCCTCCCCCACCTCCCGCTCATTGCGATACCGTTCCGCGCAATCAAAATGTCGAAACCCAACCTTCAACGCGTTCGCCGTCGCACTCCTAGTTTCCGCCGGATCGGGAATCAACGTGCCGAAACCGAGCGCCGGCATCGCGCCTGTGCCAAATTTAAGGGGAATTTTCGCAAGCCGAAGACCGGAAGGATAATTTGTTATCATATATTTATTGCCAACCAGCCCAATTTCATTTGGCCGCATCACTTTTTCTCACCATCTCAAAACGCCCCTCGACTATTTTGCCCGCATAATAACCATAGTGCCCCCACTTCCCAGTGATCTTGAAAATGTCCCCTTGCGTCACCTCGCCATCCAAATAAATATTGTCCCCAAAATCATGCGGGTCCGGATTCAAATTCAAAAAAATCCGCCCACCCTTTAATTCCCCGCCGATTTTCCCGGAGCCATCCTGCGGCCCCAGCTTCTTCAAATTCTCCTTGTCGAGAACTTGCAATTTCCAATCCCCCGTGACCTTTACAGTTTCACCCACGCGCAAAGTAATGGTTCCTTGCACGACCAGCTTTCCATCCGCATCAAAACCTTTGTACTGATACGTCCGCGAAATTTCACCCGCGCCAAAAGCCGCAAAGCAAAACAAAAAACTGCAAAGCAGCAGACCGAAACCAACCGCGCGTTTCAGTGATCGAAGACGAATGCTGTGGTTCGTTTGCATGCGGCATTCCATCGCATGTTCAACTGGCATGCCTTTATCATAATTGCATCACGAACAACTTGCAATTTGTGTTCCGACGCACCTTCCTCAATGCCCCATATAAACAATCCGCCAAATCGTCCCGTGACCGTCTTCCGTCACCAGCAACGCCCCGTCATGCGCCACGGTCACACCCACGGGCCGGCCCCAAACACTTTGTTCATCGGCCACAAAGCCCGTCATGAAATCGTCGTATTCACCCGTCGCCACGCCATCCTTTAACCGAATGCGCGCAATCTTGTAACCCGTGCGCGTCGAACGATTCCACGACCCATGCAGCGCGACAAACGCATCGCCCCGATACTCCGCCGGGAACGCCGCCACACCCGCGGTCGCCGTATAAAATGTCATTTCCAGCGAAGCCGAATGCGATTGCTCCATTACGTCCGGCACGATCGCCTTGCCTGCGAGGTCCGGTCGTTCGCCCGCATGCCGCGGGTCTTCAAAATTGCCCATGTAATACCACGGCCAGCCGTAGTAACCGCCTTCTTTCACACTCGTGACATAATCCGGCACGAGGTTGTCCCCCAACCCGTCGCGTTCGTTGGTGGACACCCAAAGAGCGCCCGAAATGGGATTGATGGCCATGCCCACGCCATTGCGAATGCCCGTCGCATAAATGCGCAACGGCCCGTGTCCTTCGGGATCAGTCACCAAAATATTCGCGCGATTCGACTCCGATCCCCACGTCGCACCCAAACCATGTTCGGCCTCCCACGCTTTGATTTCGTCCGGCGTTTTTTTCTTCATTTGTTCCGCGACATTCGATCCCGAACCCACCGAGATAAACATCCGCTTGCCGTCCTTGGAAAACACTACATCGCGCGTCGTGTGACCACCGCCCGGTTCACACAGTTTTGGAATAATGACTTCCGCCGCAGCCGAAGCCTTCAAATCGCCTTTGTGATACGGAAAGCGCACCACGGAATTATTATTGGCGACGTAAATCCACTGCGGATTCTCACCCGGCGGATAAAACGCAATGCCGAACGGACGCTCCAATCCCTCGGCAAAAACCTCGTTCTCCGAAGGCGCATCAGCGCCGTCAGCGGCGCGCAACACGCGCACCCGGTTTCGCGCCGTCTCTGAAATAAATATGTCGCCATTGGGTGCGACCCGCAGCAGTCGCGGATTGTTCAAACCCGAAACAAATTGTTTCACCGTGAACCCGGCCGGCACGGACAAGGTGGCGTTCGCCGGGGCCGGCACAACCTTCGGCCCGTTGCCTGCGGATTGCGTGGCGAACGGCGCCGGCAAATCGGCGACCGTAAAATGATGTTCAACTCCTGGCGCCGCCCGCTGCCAGTCATTCGGATCCGTGCCGCCCGTCGCAGCCACCACCGAGAAGCCCGCCGTTTCCAAAGTAACTCCCTCCGGCACTTTGAGCGTCGCCAAATAAGCAATCACATCCGCCCGCAGGCCCGCATCCGAAAGCGGAATCGGCATGGTCGTGCCCGGAACGGCTTTCGCAGGATCAGTCAAAAAGTGATTTAGGCTCGCTGCATCCCAGACAAATCCAGAATCTTTCAATGCCTGAGTGTAGTTGAAGTGCGGACTGCTTCCCGCCTTGCGCCCCATCACGCCCAACAAGGTCGGGCCTTGTTTGATAATGAGTGTATTGCCCGGTCCGAGATTGGCGCTATGACAGATCGCGCAAGTGGACTGGAAAAACTGCTGGCCGTGCTCCGCATTGCCAACCGGCGTATTTTGGGCCGAGGCGATCGGCGCTCCTGCCGTGAGCAACATGCCGGAAACCGAAATCCACGAAACGGGTGAAAGAAATTTCTCGGCCATAATCATCTAGTTATTAAGTTACAAAATCATTGCAACGCTTCGACCGTCACTTTCCGCGCTTCCCACGGACCGCCTTCGCTCTGCAGGCCCATTTACGAGATCTGAAATTGAATAGCTGATAGATGAAGGTCAAGCGATAAAACGGGTTTCCGGGGAAACGCATTCACCGTCAAAGTTTGACTCGTTTGTGCTGGAGCCGTACTTTCGCAGCCTGATTTATTCTCAACATGCCGATGAAGAAAAAACTTTTGGCAGTCTATCTCGGAGGTCGCGCTGACCGTTGCAACACTGAATTGCACGACGTCGTTTTTGTCGTCGGTGAAAGCATCGAAGCCACCTACCACCAATTAATGGACCAATGGTTTGGCGATCCACTCCGACTGCATATTGACTCCTGGATGGAATTGAACCTCGTGGATGAGCATCGCATCTCTTTGACTGCCAATCCGGGCGCGAGCGAAAAAAAACTTTATTTCATCAACCTCGGAGCATATCAGCCCGGCGAATTTACCGAGCTTCACGCCAATGCCTTCCTCGTTGCATCCTCCGCGACCGAAGCGAAGCAACGAGCGAAATCACACCTGTTGCGCGGCGCGCTTTCCGTGCATACCGACGACCTCTATGACGTGGACGATTGCCTGGAAATTGCTGAAGTCAGCGGATTGCACATCCAACTGGAACCAACTTCCGAAGCCGCCGTCCTCAACCCACAAAACGGCTACCACATCATCCCCCCAGAAATCGTTGCTACCTACGCGAAGCAGCGGCAACTGCTCCCACCCGAAGCCGTCTAAAGCCGCTCCTGCTCAATTTTACGCCTCTCTGGTGACGAAGTCAGTTCCCCCCCTCCAAATAATCCGTGTTCAGTCCGTGTTCCATCCGTGGCCAAAAAAAACCGGTCCGTCGAGCCCAAAAAAATTCCAGCCTTGAAACCCCGCGCGCCGCTCCCTTAAATGAACACAAAGGTGAAGCCCAAAAAAATATTTGTCCCCGTCCTGCTGATTTTCATCCTGGTTTCCGCCTATCTCCTGACCACCCGGCATCACGGCGCAAACACCCTGCGCTTCATCCCCGCCACCGCCCAGCCAAAAGGCCCATTCGGAAATGTCACTTACATGTGGGGAACTCCAATCCCTTTTGAATATGGAAAGACGTGGATCCGCACTTCCCTTTACCGCACCAACAACCATATTTTTCTTTTTGACTTGGAAAGCCGAAAAGTTTTGGGCGAAATGACCAACGGCAGTCCCATCTTCGCCAATGCCACCGAAACCAAAATTCTCTGCGAAGGCTGGGATTCTTTCGACAACTCGCTCAAGGGAAATTTTCTCGCCCTGCTCATGCGCATCACCTTCGGCCGATTGCGTTTCAACACTGATACCATCGAGTCCTTCTGGGTCCTTGACCTTCGCAACAATTCCGCCAAACGGCTTGGCGATGTCACCCAATGGCGCGGCACTGGCAGCTACTGGAAACCCGCGCCCGGCTTCCGCTTCGGCTACAACGTCCCCAACAACGAAGAAGAAGGCACTTCCTTTTTCCTCTGCGATCTTGACCGCGAAACCTTCAAAAAAATTTATCTCGCTGGCAGCATTCGCGGCTGGTGGAGCGATCACGAAATCCTCGTCAGCCGCCCGCCCGGCGACTTCCTCCTCTATGATGTCCTCACCGAAAAAACTTCTTCTCTCGTCCCACACGAAGCCATAGCGGCACTGTTCCAACAGACGGGCATTAACGACGCCGTTTCCAATGTCGCCACCCAAAACATCTGGACCGGCAGCAACTACAATTTTTTCCTCATCCCCAAACCAGATATGTCGCTCTACACCAACGGCCATTTCCTCATCCAGTTGGAACACACCGCCTCCGTCCTCAAAGTCAGCGACACAAACTTTAACTTCCACTGGCTCGGCGTTTTCGATTCCTCTCAAAAATATTATGCCTACCCCAGCGAACCCGGCTCACCCGGTCGTGGCGGCAACGCCGGCGTTTACCTCTGCGACCTCGCCCACTCCAATACCATTACCATCCTCCCGCCGAACGATGCCATCAGAGCCTATGCCATCCCGCGCTTCTACCGCGACAACCTCATCTACAATTACTCCAACGAACTCTGGACCGCCAAACTCGACAACTCCCAAAAAACCCGCCTCTTCCCCCCGCCAGAAAATTAACTTAGCAATAAAATCCTTTTCCCATTGGCCGTCCGTAAGGACCTCCGCGCCTCCGCGTCTCCGCGGTTCAAAATCCGCGACAAAATCAGTTTCACCCGTTGACACTTCCCACATCCCATTTAAATTGCGCTCGTGTCAAAAAAGTCCGCCGTGCCCGTCATCCGCCTTCGCGGAGTCCGGCATAACAACCTAAAAAATTTCGACCTCGATCTGCCGCTCAAACGGCTCATCGTCGTCACCGGCCTCAGCGGCTCCGGCAAAAGCTCCCTCGCCTTCGACACTCTGTTCGCCGAGGGCCAGCGCCGTTACATCGAGACCTTTTCGCCTTACGCGCGCCAGTTTTTCGACCGCATGGACAAGCCGCAGGTGGATGCCATCGAAGGCATCCCGCCCGCCATCGCCATTGAGCAACGTAACTCCGTCAAGTCCACCCGCTCGACCGTGGGCACCATGACCGAGATTTGCGACTATATGAAACTCCTGTGGCCGCAGGTCGCCCGGCTTCATTGCCGCCAATGCCACCGCCCCGTGCGCAAAGATTCTCCCCAACAAATCTGGGAAAGCCTCCGGCAATCCGTCGCCGCCCCGCGCGACGTAACCTATGCCACCGAGACACGCGTCGAAACCGATGTCCTGAACGACTCCATCCACATCGAACTTTCCAAAACCACCGCCACAACCAAATCGGAAACGCCCTCGACACCGTTCGAAGTGCTGATCACTTTCACTCTCCCGATTTCTGAAAAACTTTCCCTCGACGAATCCATCGCCCTCATCAACAAGCAGGGCTATCAACGCCTGTTGCTGGACAACGAAATTTTGCGCCTCGAAGAAGCCATCCCGCGCCTTCGCGAAATCAAACCCGCCGCGCTCACGATCATTCAAGACCGCGTAAAAATCACCACCAACAACCGCCCCCGCTTCATCGAAGCCTGCGAACAAGCCTACCATTTCGGCAAAGGAAAATTAGCCATAGTCGAAATGCCCTCTCCGTCTCCCGATGGTGGCCGTCCGCAAGGACCACTCCGCACTCCGCACTCCGCACTCCGCATTGATCCCGCTCCGCACTCCGCATTCTCGAATCGCCTCCACTGCGCCCATTGCGACATCGAATACCGCGAACCCACGCCCGCCCTCTTCAGCTTCAACCACCCCGTCGGCGCGTGCCCCGCCTGTCGCGGTTTTGGACGCATCATAACCATTGATTACAACCTTGCGCTGCCCGACAAGTCCAGGACCCTGGCGCAAGGCGTCGTCAAGCCGTGGCAAGGCGGCCAAAGCGCCGAGTGCCAGGACGACATGATGAAATTTTGCCGCATCCGCAAAGTCCCCATTGATGTTCCCTTCCACGAACTTCCGCAAAAGTGGCAGGACTGGGTGCTCAACGGCGATCCCGAGTACGGCAAAGATTCCGCCCACGAATGGCCGCGCGCCTGGTACGGCATCAAAGGCTATTTCCGCTGGCTCGAATCCAAGAGCTACAAAATGCACGTCCGCGTCTTGCTTTCGCGCTACCGCTCCTACATCACCTGCCCCGAGTGCCAAGGCCACCGCTTCCAACCCGACACATTATTATATTTGGTCAACGCCACCATTCCCGGTGGCCGTCCGCAAGGACCACTCCGCACTCCGCACTCCGCATTGACATTGTCCGCCTTCTACCAGCTTTCCATCCGCGACGCCCTCGCCTTCATCGAACATCTCGCGTCCAAACGCCAGCTCAAGCCCAACGACCCGCTCTATCTGATCTTCCAGGAAGTTCGCGCCCGCCTTGGCTATCTCAACGACGTCGGCCTCGCCTATCTCACCTTGGATCGCAGCACCCGCTCGCTCTCCGGTGGCGAAACCGAGCGCGTCAATCTCACCACCTGCCTCGGCACGCGGCTCGTCAATACACTCTTCGTCCTTGACGAACCGAGCGTCGGCCTCCACCCGCGCGATACCACCCGGCTCGTCCGCATCCTCGAACAACTTCGCGATGCCGGCAACACCGTCGTCGTCGTCGAGCACGAATCCAGCGTCATGCGCGCCGCCGATCAGATTGTAGACATCGGCCCCGGCCACGGCGCTGCCGGTGGCCACGTCGTTTTTCAAGGGCCATACCGAGACATCTTAAAAAATAAAAATTCTCTCACCGGCCAATATTTAAGCGGTCGCCGCCAGGTCGAGATTCCCCAACGCCGCCCCGTTGATTCCACCACGGAAATGCTCACCGTTTCCCACGCCACGTTTCACAACCTCCGCGACCTTACCGTGGAAATTCCGCTGCGCCGATTTGTCTGCCTCACCGGCGTCAGCGGCTCTGGCAAAACCACCTTCGCCCGCGAAATTTTATTGCCCTTGTTAAACTCCAAATTTTCCCCACAACTATCGCGCCCCGAAGACCCCGACGCCACCGACTCCTCCGAATCGCAAGACAATCCTTCCGACAATTCCGCACTCCGCACTCCGCACTCCGCACTTTCCCATTGGGAGTCCCTGGGCCGCGTCGTCCTCGTTGACCAATCCAGCCTTGGCAAAACCCCGCGCTCAAATCCCGCCGTGTACATCGGCGCCTTTGAAGACCTGCGCGAACTCTTCGCCCAATCCGACCTCGCCAAACGCCGCGGTCTCAACGCCAGCGCGTTCAGCTTCAATTCCGGCCAGGGCCAATGCGAAAAATGCCGCGGCGCCGGCTTCGAAAAAATCGAGATGCAATTCCTCAGCGACGTTTTCATCCGCTGCCCCGAATGCGATGGCCGCCGCTACCGCCCGCACATTCTCGAAGTGAAAATCCGTCCCGACACCGGCAAAAATTCCACGCCCCTTTCCATCGCCGATCTCTTGGAATCCACCGTGGACGAAGCGCTCGAATTCCTCGCCGGTTTTCCCGCTTCGCGCCCGGCGCAACGCGCCATCACCAGTCTTCGTCTCCTTCAGGAAGTCGGCCTTGGCTACCTTCAACTTGGCCAACCCATCAACACCCTTTCCGGCGGCGAAAGCCAGCGCCTCAAACTCGTCCGGCACCTCGCTGACTTTGCCCAGGCCAGCGCCGAAGACACCAAACCCACTCTTTTTCTGTTCGACGAACCCACGACCGGCCTGCACTTCGACGACGTCCGCGTCCTGCTCGAAGTTTTTCAACGCCTCGTCAACGCCGGCCATTCCGTCCTCATCATCGAGCACAATCTTGACGTCATCAAATCCGCCGATTGGGTCATTGACCTCGGCCCCGACGCCGGCGATGACGGCGGCCAAATCGTCGCCACCGGCACCCCCGAACAAGTCGCCTCCTGTGAATCAAGTCACACTGGCAACGCGCTTCGAGAAATATTTTCGCTCGTCCCTGTCACCGCATAATTCCGCTTCATTTCGTGTGTAGCGGTCCTGTGCAAACGCCGCGTTGACAGTGACTACACCGCCGTAATCCCTCGCAATTTGCTGTAGGATTTTCTGCCGATTTTTTCTCCTCATTAACCGACTACCACGCTCGTGGGCTCGACCTTATTTTTTGTATCATGAAAGTCCTGATACAAGATTTCAAAAGCGGGAAATATCTCGCCGCGAACGGGACCCTGACCTCACTTCCCAGCCAGGCAAAGGATTTCCGTTACAGCTCCTACGCGCGTTCGATTCTTCGACGCGAAAAGTTCTCCGGCCTCAGCGTCCATTATTATTTCGAGGACATGGATTACTCCATCAAAGTCCGCAACTGGCAGCGCGAACGTCTTTGCCAGCAACTAAACGCCGCCGCCTTCGACTTTTAATTCCTCCTGTCGCGCCAATCTTTTCCTGCGCCACCGGCTCTTGACATCCTGCGCTCCGTCCCCAACGCTTCCGGCGACATGAAGCAGCCGAACACGTTAAAACATTTCGCCGCCGCATTTCTCATCGCCGTCGCCGTGTACGTCGCCTTCTACTACGGCATCGAGCATCGCCGCACGCGTCACGGCCCCTGGCAACTCACCTTCACCAACGAATCCAATATCCCCACGCTTATCATCAACGAGCCGCAGTTAAACATCGCCGATCAAAAAATTATTTTCCCGGGTGAAATCTCCACCAACTCCGCCTCCCTCGATTTCGCGCAACCCCAGGAATGGCCCTTCGACGTTCCCTTCGGCCAATGCATTTTTGAAGACACCACCTTTCTGCCCGGCACACTGGTATTCAAATTTTTCGGCCACGAAGTCCAGCTTCTCCCGCGCGTGCTGACGCTGGACCGCCGCGAATACACTTGGCAATCCCACACCACCGTCACGCTCAATAAAGCAAATACTTCGCCCGCCGCGCCTTGAATTTTTCCAAGTCGCCCGTCCAAAGTTCGCGAATCTCCGCCACCGGTTTGTTTTCTTTCACCGCTTTCAACGTCGCCGCGTTGCCCATCAGCACATCCATTTTCTCAACCTTGAATTGCTCCGGGTAAAAACGATTAAGCACTTCCGCGATGGTCAGTCCGATGTCCACGACGTTGCAATGCGCCCGGTCGGTCAGCACGATATTCACGCCTCCGCACGATTGCCCGCTGTAAACACTTTCCGTCGGCGTAAATCGCACGGGCAAAAATTTTACGCCCGGCAAATTCGCGCGATTCAATTCATACGCCAGTTTAATGTCGTGAATGTAGGGCGCGCCGACCACTTCCCATGGCGTGCCCGTTCCCCGGCCGACCGACACCGCCGTGCGCTCCAGCAGACCGACGCCCGGGTACAAAATTGCCTCCGTCTCGCTGCGCATGTTTGGCGAAAAATTCCGCCACGGCAGCCCCGTCTCGTCATAAAGTTCCTCGCGCTTCCAACCCTCGACTTTGATCACCGTCAAATCCGTCTTGAAATGGCGTTCGTCCTTGTACATCTCCGCGAGTTCCCCGATCGTCATCCCATAACGCACCGGAATCGGATGATACCCCACGAAGCTGGTCTTACCCGTCAGCAGCGGCCCGTCAATCGTCACGCCATCAATCGGGTTCACGCGATCGAGCACAAAATATTTTATCCCCGCCTTTTCCGCCGCTTCCATCGCCAGCCCCATCGTCGAGATATAAGTATAAAACCGGCAGCCCACGTCCTGCACATCGAAAACCAGCGCGTCCAATCCTCTCATCTGCTTCAGCGTCGGCGCATAATTTGTCCCGTACAAACTATAAACTGGCAAACCCGTCACCGCATCCACACTGTCACCCACCGCTTCGTCGGCGATCCCATACAACCCATGCTCGGGACTGAACAACGCCACCAACTCAACGTCCGGCGCGTTCTTCAACAAATGAATCGTCGCGTACCGCTGCCGGTCCGTCCCAGTGTGATTCGTGATGAGCCCCACGCGCATCCCTTTCAACGCGGCAAAATGGTCGCGTTTCAAAACATCAATGCCATTGAGCACGCCCAGCACATCATTGTTCAGCGAATTCAACTCGGCCAATTCCGTCGCGCTCAATTTTTCCGGCGGCAGCGGCGGCAGTTGATCCGGCACAAAATTGAAATCAAAATTCGTCACCGCCTCCGCCGCCAGCGTTCCCAGCGTCCCGTAAAGCGGAACCACACTGCCACTCCCGTCGGGATGATTTCGATTGGATAAAAAAATGAAGAAGGTTTTTGAGAACGGATCAATCCACAAACATGTTCCCGTCCAGCCGGTGTGCCCGTACGACCCACGCGGAAATTTCGTTCCCCGCGGACGGCTGAATCCCGAATCTATGTCCCAGCCCAGCCCGCGCCGGTCCCGTATGCCGGGCGGCGTTTGCACGCTGGTCATCAACCGCACCGTTTCCGGTTTAAAAATCCGCACGCCGTCCAGTTCGCCCTCGTTCAACATCATCTGCGCATACCGCGCCAGATCCGACGCCGTCGAAAACAGTCCCGCGTGCCCCGCCACGCCGCCCATGTGCCGCGAAGTCGGATCATGCACCACGCCGCGCAACATCACGTTCGTATGAATGGGATCGAACTCCGTCGGCGCGATGCGCGGAATTTTATTCGTCGGCGGCAGGTATCCCGTATCCACCATTTTCAACGGCACATAAATTTCCTTCTGCACAAAATCCTCCAGCTTCATCCCGCTCACACGCTCGACAATGGCTCCCACCAAAAACAAATTCACATCGCTGTACCGGAAGACCGTTCCCGGCTTCGACCGCAATTTCTCCTTGCACGCCATCGCCACCGCCGTATCGCGCCCCTGCCAATCCGTCCTCGTTTCGATGTCCGGCACGAGGCCCGATGTGTGCGTCAACAATTCCCGCACCGTCACCAGGTCCTTGTCCCCGCCGGTAAACTCTGGGATATAAGTATGCACCGGCTCGTCTAATTTCACCTGCCCGCGCTCCACGAGAATCATGATCGCCGGCGTGCCCGCGATGACTTTCGTCAGCGAGGCCAAATCAAAAATCGTGTCCGTCGTCATCGGTTCGATTTCCGGCACCAATGCCCGATCACCGTAAGCCTTCAAATATTTGGACTTGCCATGCTCCACCAGCAGCACCCCTCCCGGACACTTTTGATCATCAATCGCCTGATTGATCGCATCATCCATCTTATGCAGCGTTTTCGTATCCAAATCCGCGCCCGACGCCCGCAAGCCAACAACAGTCAACGCTACCCACAAAACCAACGCTCGAAAATATTTCATAAATTAAAAAGCAATCACTCAACCTGTAGCGGCGGTCTATGACCGCCGTCTTCAATCCGGACGGACCGCGGGTCTATGACTCGCAGCAACTCAATACAAAATTGCCGCCCCCGGCTCACACCACAGTCAAATACTGAAAACTTGAAACTCATTCTCTATTTCCCGCCATCAAATCAAAACAAGTTATCTTCCATCCACGATCCAACCCCTCGCGCACAAACAATTTCCCATCCGCATACGCTGGCGAACTCCAACTCTTTCCACAAACCTGCGTGTGCGCCAGTTCCGTGTATTTTTCCGGGTTCGCCGCGATGAAAAACAAATCTCCCTTGTCCGTCGTCACCAGAATATTTTTCCCCATAACGATGCTCACGGACACCTTGTCGCCGAACCCTTCCTGGTCCCACATCTTCTTTCCGTTCAACGCGTCCACGCACACATAATTTTTTCCAGCGCCCTGGCAATATAAATAATGGTCAACCAGCACCGGCGTCGCGAGATTGATTTTCAAGTCCTTGTCCGTCCAGGACCGCTCCGCCTTGAAAGCGTCTCCTTCTTTCGTAATTTTGAAACACACCAGCCCAATCGTTTGCGAGTTCACGCTGATAGTGTCGCCAAAGATCACCGGCGTCATCGCGTGGCGTTTCGCATCCGTCCGCAAGGGCACTCGCCACAAAATCCTGCCGTCGTCCGCGCCCATGCCCATCAACGCCTCTGACGTGAAATAAATAATCTGTTTTGTCCCCGCGAAGTTCTCAACCAACAGTGAAGAATACGCCGCCTCATCGTTGCCCGTTTTCCATAAAACTTTACCGTTCCGCTTGTCAAAACAGACCGCGCTCGCACCCGCCTTGCTGCCGACCGGCAGAATAATATGCTCCCCATCAATCACGCCGCAGCCATTGTTCCCCCTCCGGCTCGCGGTGCCCTCATTCGCCTTGCCGCCCAAAAATGTCACCCCAAAATCTTTCGCGAAACTTGTCCCCCAAATCACTTTTCCATCCGCCGCATTCAGGCAGCGAAATTCGCCGTTGCATGACTGCGTGTAAACTCGGTCGCCATCCATGATCGGCGTGCTGCGCGGCCCCGGCCCCCATTCATCCTCGAATGAATCGGTCAGCGTTGCGCGCCAGATTTCCTTGCCGGTTTTCGCATCCAGCATGTGCGCAATTTCTTTCCCGTCCTGCGCATCGAGATAAACCAGTTTCCCTCCCGCGACCACCGGCGATGAAAATCCTCCGCCGATCTGCAATTTCCAGTCCACCTTGGGCTCCGTCGAAACCGATACCGGCACCTGTGCATCCGCCGGAACATGTCCGTCCCGCTCCAGCCCGCGCCATTGCGGCCAATCGCTCGCTCTCGCGGAAATTCCCATCGCGAGCAACCCAAAAAAAATACACGCCTTAAAAATTTTGCTCCATTGACGATTTTTCATATGGCTATTGCGCATTCGGTTTTACCATCCTTTTGCTTCGCCCGAGGCCCGCGGGTCCGCCACGCCGACGAATTCTTTTCCGTCCTTCGTTCGCCCCACGATTTGAGTCGCGCCGATCGCGCTCGTGACTCCAACCGCACGACCGCGCGCCGCCAACGCCGCGCGCAATTTCAGCGGCATGGTTTTTTCCACCATCAATTCATCCGGCGACCATTGATGATGCAATCGCGGCTGCAACATCGCATCCTCCGGGCTCATTCCCATGTCCAAAATATTTACCAACGCATAGAGTACCTGCGAAATAATCGTCGGGCCGCCCGCCGCGCCCAGCGCCAGAATCGGCTGGTGATCTTTCAATACAATCGTCGGAGACATGCTCGACAGCGGACGCTTTCCCGGCCCTACCGAATTGGCTTCCGCGCCGATCAGTTTGAAATAATTCGTCGCGCCCGGCTGCGCCGAAAAATCGTCCATTTGATTATTCATCACGATTCCAGTGCCAGGAATCACCACCTTGGAGCCAAAGCTCGTGTTCACCGTCGCCGTGCACGCCACCCAATTCCCTTCCGCGTCCGCGACGGAAAAATGTGTCGTGTGCTGCTTGAAAAATTCCTTGTCCCAACCCGGCGGCAATCCGTGTCCCGGCACAACAGTCGTATGCTCCGGATTGATTTTCTTCGCTAACTCCGCGCCGTATTTTTTTTCCACCAATCCGCGCGGCACATTCGCGAAATCCGGGTCGCCCAGCCAATACGCGCGATCCGCAAATGCCAGTTTCATTGCTTCCGCAATCACGTGCAGGCGAGTCACCTCGTCCATTTTTTTCAGATCGAACGGTTCGAGAATATTCAGCATCTCCACCACATGCACGCCGCCTGAACTCGGCGGAGGAAACGATACCACTTCATAACCGCGATACATTGTGCTTACCGGCTCGCGCAAGAGAATATGGTAATCGCGAAAATCCTGCGCCGTCACGATGCCGCCGTTTTTCTTCATCCAGGTTTCCACCGCCGCGCCAAATGCCCCGCGATAAAACCAATCCACGCCTTCCTCCGCAATATGCCGATAACTCGCCGCCAGATCTTTTTGCCGCAAGGTGTCACCCGCGCCGTAAGTCTGCCGGGAATTCTTGAAATAAATTTCTCTCGATGCCCCAAACTCCCATAAGTCTTTTGCCGACGCTTTTAGTCTCCTCGCATAGCCCGCACTAACGACAAAACCTCTGTCCGCAATTTCCGCCGCCGGCAAAATCAATTCCTTGAGATTTTTTTTCCCAAAATGCGTTTCCGCATAATCATACACGGCCAGCGACCCCGGCACGCCGCTCGCCAGCGCGCCCGTTTGGCTCAACTCCGGGTCGGCTTTTCCATTGCGAATGAACATGTCCCGCGTCGCCGCCCCCGGCGCCATTTCACGTCCATCCAGCGCCACAATCGAACCATCCGCGCGGCGAATCAGCATGAAACAGCCGCCGCCAATTCCCGAATTCGCCCCATCCACCACGCCCAGCGTCAATCCCACGGCGACCGCGGCATCAATCGCATTGCCTCCGTCTTTCAAAACTTTTACGCCCGCCTCCGTCGCCAGCGGAGCAACTGTGGCCACCATCCCGTGTTCTCCATAAGCGACTAATGGCGGCCAGGCTGGTGATGAATTTGTATCTGCCCCGCGAGTCGCCGTTATGACGCCAAACCAAAAGCACGCGATGAAGATAAATTTGCTGATGATTCCAAGTTGCGGCTTCATTCAGTTGGATGCGCGGTCACCATTCGCACTCTTTATAAAGAGCTTCTTGTGCAAACAAAAGCTTCCTTTTCAAACTTACCGACTTACTCACTAACTCATCATTTTATATTAAACTTATGAACACTGAAAACTTGAAACTGCCCTTTTCCTAAGCAACACTTCGCCCGCATGAGTCATACCATCAGCATCGCGCAATACGGCCTTGGCCCCATCGGCATCGAATCCCTCAAGCTCGCCGCGTCCAAGCCCTGGGTGGAGATTGTCGGCGGCATTGACATTGACCCTGCCAAAGTTGGCAAAGACCTCGGCGAACTCACTGGCCTGGCTTCGCTCAAGGGCCGCGTGGTCTATGATTCGCTTGAAAAATTGCTCGCGCATGCCAAGCCCGACGTCGTCCTGCACACGACCGTTTCCAAATTTAAAAACGCTTTCCCGCAACTCGAACCACTCGCGCGCGCGGGCATCAGCGTCGTTTCGTCCTGTGAAGAATTGCTTTTTCCGCAACTGATGGAACCGGAACTCGCCGCGATGCTCGACCAAACCTGCCAGGCCGGCGGCTCACGCATCATCGGCACCGGCGTCAATCCCGGGTTCGTCATGGATGTGCTTCCCATCTGCCTTACCGGCGTCAGCCGCGACGTCCGCGCCATTCATATCCAGCGCGTCGTCAATGCTTCCACCCGCCGCGAACCGCTTCAGAAAAAAATCGGCAGCGGCTGGATTCCCGAGGAGTTTCGCCGCTTGTTCAAGGAAGGCCGCGCCGGTCACGCCGGCTTGAAGGAATCGCTGGCACTGATCGCGCATTGCCTGGGCTGGCAAGCCACGGACATCACTGAAACCGGCGAACCGGTCATCGCCGATCACGACATCAAAACGAAATTTCTCGAAGTGAAAAAGGGACTCACCTGCGGCCTGCATCAGCATGCGACAGCGAAGATCAGCAGCGGCGCGAAACTCGTGCTCGACATCAAAATGTATCTCGACGCCCCAAATCCGCACGATGCCATCCAGATCGAAGGCGATCCTTCGCTGGACGTGGTCATCAATGGCGGCGTCGCAGGAGATCACGCCACCGTGGCCGCCCTCGTCAACACCGCCCGCCGGATTCTCTCCGCCCGCCCGGGCCTGCTATTGATGAGCGACATTTCCCTGCCTTGCTGGTCGTAAGGGCTTATTCCCAAGTGGGTAAATTGTCAGCTCGAAGGAAAAAATCTTGCGCCCTCGCGGTGTTGCAGCATTCAATACTTCCACACCAACCATGAGCGCGAACAAAAATACTTTTCCCAAACTGCACAATGCCATGTGGCCGGGTCTCGTCGGCAAAGGCAGCCCCGGCGCGGAACCCTGCATCAGTCTCGATACCATGCTGGATCTCACCGCCGCTGCCGAAGTCAACGGTGTCAAATTTGATGGCGTGGATTTATTTCTGTTCGACCCGCATGTGAGCATTGATTCCACCGCGGACGGCGTGAAAAAAATTGCCGATAAAATTCGCGCAAAGAATTTTACCGTCGGTTCGGTGGTCGCGCCGGTTTGGCCGCCGACCGGCGGCGGCTCGGCGATGGGCAGCGCCGACGAGCGCAAAAAATTTGTCCAACAAGTGCGCAAGGCCTGTGGCATCGCCGAGCGGCTTCGAGAATTGGGCGTCCGCCCGTACGGCGTGGTGCGCATAGATTCCGCCTGCGGCGTCGGTGAATGGGAAAACGACCGCAAGGGCAACACGAAAAAAATTGCAGCCACGTTTCGCGAAGCCGCGAAGGTTGCGAAAGATCACGGCGAAAGGCTTGCCGTCGAGGGTGAAATTTGCTGGGGCGGCATGCACTCGTGGAAATATATGCTGCAACTCCTCGAAGCGGTGGATATGCCCAAGGTAGTCGGTTTTCAAGCGGACATGGCGCACACGCTTCTCTACACGCTCGGCTATAACGCTCCCGAACACCGCATCGTGCCGAAGAATTTTCATTGGGAACCCGGCGCGTTCCACGAAGCGATGAAAAAAATGACGAAGGCATTGCGTCCCTGGACGATTGATTTTCACGTCGCGCAAAACGATGCCACCGTCAAAGGTTCCGGCTCTCACGACAAAACCGGGCGTCATTGTTTGGCCACCGATCCCAACGGAAAATTAAATATCGCGCGCGATGCCGGTTATTGGCTGCGCGATGGCGCCGGCAAAGTCACCAAAAAATTCAAGCACATCTGCTGGGACGGTTGCATGTTCCCGAACGATGTCATGATGAAACCCGAAACCTGGAACAACATTCTCGCCGCGATGATTCAAGTCCGCGAAAATCACGGCTGGTAAAAAATCCTTTCTTTGCGGCAGCGGTCTATGCCGCCGAATCATTATGAAAAAACTGAACATCGGATTGGTCGGTTACGGTTTCATGGGCCGGACCCACTCCAACGCCTTCCGCAAAGTAAATAATTTCTTCGAACTCGAATATCAGCCGGTGTTGAAAGCCGTCTGCGGACGCGACGCGGAAAAGACTTCGGCCTTCGCCAGGAAATGGGGTTACGAAAGCGTTGAGACGGATTGGCGGCGATTGATCGAACGCGCGGATATTGACCTCATTGACATCGTCACGCCGAACGATTCGCACGCGGAAATCGCCATCGCCGCCGCCAAGGCGGGCAAAATGATTTTGTGCGAAAAACCGCTTTCGATGGACGGACGCCAGGGAAAAAAAATGACCGAGGTCATCGAGCGCGCCGGCGTGCCGAACATGGTTTGGTACAATTATCGCCGCGTCCCCGCCGTGACCATGGCCAAGCAGTTGATTGACGAAGGCAGGCTTGGGCGCATCTTCCATTATCGCGCGAAGTTTTTACAGGACTGGACTATCTCGAAAGATTTGCCGCAAGGCGGCACGGGCTTGTGGCGGCTTGATGTCAAAGCCGCGGGCAGCGGCGTGACCGGCGACTTGCTCGCGCACTGCATTGACACCGCGCTTTGGCTAAACGGCAGCATTGATTCCGTCACGGCCATGACCGAAACCTTCGTTAAGCAGCGCAAACATAATCTCACCGGCAAAGTCGAGAAGGTAAGCATTGATGACGCGTGCGCTTTTCTCGCGCGCTTCGCAAATGGTTCGCTAGCTACTTTCGAGTCCACCCGTTACGCGCGCGGGCACAAGGCGCTCTACACTTTCGAGATCAACGGCGAACACGCGTCCATCGCCTGGGACTTGCATGATCTTCACCGACTGCAATATTTCGATCATCGTGACGAAAGCCGCCTGCGCGGCTGGCGTTCCATCCACATCACCGACGGCGACCAGCCTTACATGAAACATTGGTGGGTTCCCGGTTTGCAAATCGGCTACGAACATACTTTCATCCACCAGGTCGCTGATTTCCTCGAGGGATTGGAAACCAGAAAACCCGCACATCCCAATTTCCGCGATGCACTGGAAACCCAATATGTCTGCGATGCCGTCCTCAAATCCGCAAAAACCGGCAAATGGCAAAACGTCCCCTCAAATAAAAAGTAGTGCGCAAGATTGCCCGAGTGAGAATTAATTCATGCGAATCCCTTTGACTACGGCATATTTTTGCCCAATGATTCCCTGACCATCGAACATGAAAATTAACTAATCCGATGAACTACAAAACCCTTACTGTTGCCCTTACTGCCACTCTCGCGCTCAGCCTGTTGACGGCTTCCGCCGAAGACAAAAAGCTCGACGCGAGCAAGCTGCCACCGGCGTCCACCATGACCGGCGTCACCTACGACAAAGATATCAAACCCATCTTTGATAAAAATTGCGTGAAGTGCCATCACGGCGAAAAGGCCCACGCGAAACTGCACCTGGACACGATGGAAGGCGCGATCAAAGGCGGCAAAGAAGGCCCGGACATCATCTCCGGCAAGAGCGGCGATAGCCCGCTGGTTTATGCTGTAGCGCACATCGGCGATGACGATGATTTCATGCCGCCCACCAAGAAGATGAAAGACGGCACAACCCTGACGCCGCTCACTCCTGAACAGGTCGGCCTCATTCGCGCGTGGATTGATCAAGGCTGTAAATAAGCGGCGAACTCTTTTCACACCGCTTTGGCTGGCAACGGCGAAAGCGGTTTTTATTTGTACACATGAAAATCAAAACGGCTCTTCGCCGCGGCCATCGAGCGGCGCGAGCGGCTGCCGTTTCAACTGGCGTAAACTTTGCTGGCGCTGCATTACTTCCAGGCGTTCGTCATCGCCAAGTTCGGGCTGCGCGGCGCGATGAGTCAGGGCGGTGAGTTGCCGGTCAACAAACTGATTGCGCAACCGCAAAACGATGTCGGTCAGTTGCTGCATCGTGTTTGGAATCGGGCGGTCTTCAGCGGTCGCTTCCGTGATCATCCGCCGCAATTCCACCGCTTCACATTGGGTCAATAAGGCAGCGACTCCCTGCCACGTCCCAGCTTCGCGCATGCTTAGGCGGATCAACAAAATTTCCCGCACGCGATGATGCAGCACCCATTGAGGATCAAAATGCGTGTGAATCCATTCCACCGTGTCTTCATGCAACAGCAAAATTTTTAGCAGATAATATTCGAGCGGCGTTGGTTTAATTTCTGGAACCGCGGTCGAGCCGGCCTCCGCTGAAAGCGAAGCTTCCGCCGCCGCATTTTCCTGCTCAATCGCCGTCGGCCCGCGTTTGAGACGCGAAGCTTTTTTAAATTCAGTTCGCACCGCCTCGGGTGAAACGCTCAACCGCAGCGCGGTCTTTTGCGCATATTTATCAACGAGGACTACGTTGCCAGTTTTATGCACCGCCTCGGCCATCGCTTCCAACACCGCTAATCGGCCTTTGTCCGTTGCGAGATCATTGGTCGCGCACAAGCGATTCAAATAATAATCAAAAAATCCATCCGCCTTTTCGATTAATTGTTTGAACGCTTCACCGCCGAATTCCTTGATGAAACTGTCCGGGTCATGCGGCGCAGGAACCAACGCCACGCGAATCGCCAGACCCGATGCCAGCAAACTATCCAGCGAACGTACCGCCGCATTCTGTCCCGCATTGTCCGAATCGAAACACAACACGACTTCATCCACGTAACGCTTCAATATTCGCGCATGGTCCGCCGTCAGCGCCGTGCCTTGCGGCGCGACGATATTTTGCACACCCGACATGAAACACGCGATGAGGTCCAACTGCCCTTCGCACACGATCGCCGATTGCGCATCCAGCAAAGCGCGCTTCGATTTATCCAAACCGAAGAAAACTTTTCCCTTCGTAAAAATCGGCGTCTCTGGTGAGTTTACATACTTCGCCGTTTTCTGGTCGCCGGACAAAACACGTCCGCTGAAACCGATGATTCGCGCTTGCTCATCGCAAATGGGAAACATCAGCCGCCCGCGAAACCGGTCGTAATGGCCGCCTCCATCCTTGGCCAAAATCAAGCCGCCCTGCTCCACCAGCGCCAGCTCGTGGCCTTTGCTTTTCGCCCAATTCACCGTGTCGTCCCACGCATCCGGCGCATAACCGAGCCGAAAAATTTTAATCGCTTCTTCCGATACGCCGCGCTTCGCCAAATAGTCGCGCGCGATTTGTCCACCGGCTTCAGTCGCGAGCGCGTTCTGCCAGCGTTGCGCAATCTGCTCGTGGATTTGCAGCAGGCTGTCTTTGATGTGGCGGGTCTGTTGCTGGGCGGGATTGTTTTCGGTTTCCAGCGGAATCTTTGCTCGCTCGGCAAGTCGCCGAACCGCATCGGGAAAAGGAATGTTCTCGTACTCCTGAACAAAGGTAAAGACATCTCCGCCCTTGTGGCAGCCGAAGCAATGAAAAATTTGCCGCTGCGGATTGACGTTGAAGCTCGGGCTCTTTTCCTTGTGGAACGGGCACAGCGCGACGAAGTTTGCGCCCGCGCGTTTTAACGGCACGTACGAACCGATGATGTCCACGATGTCACTCGCGGACCGTATGCGCTCACGCGTATTATCCGAAAAAAATTCAGCCATGCGACGGCGCGAAACACAGTCCGGCACCGTAGCTTGTTTTATCCTGTCGCCGCGCTTATGGCAAATCGTCTTTTGCCCGCTTGACCTTAACGACTTCGGATTTTGTGGAAGCGATCAACAGGATTCCCGCACGTTGTTTGACCAGGTTGCCGAGGAGGGAATCACGGAAAACATCCTGTTGAATGGTGGAAAGTTCCGGGAAGAAATTGCTGCCGAAAACGTCATTCTGATACGCGCGCGCCGCGGTGATGTCCTGGGCGCTGTAATAAGGCGCGTTCAACAACGCCAACCCAGCGATCAACATGCAACTAAAGCGTATGCCGCCCGCGATCATTCCCAAATAATATTCCCCGCCGCCGAAAACATCGCTGCCGATCAATTTCCCTCCCATCGCTTTTTTAAGCATCGAAAACGCGATCTTCGTCACGATTGCCGCCGCGATATAAATAGCGATGTAACAGAACAAATGGCTCACCGGCGAACTCATCGCCAGCATGTCGCCGACGGGTTTATAAAGAAATGCGCCCGCCAGGATGATAGCCACCCATTGGAACGTCACCATGATTTCTTCCGACATCCCGTGCTTGCGACCGCGATTCATTCCGAACAGCACCGTGATCAGCACCAGGACATCAAACCAGTTTATCAACATGTGATTGGCGTGCATAATTGCTCAATTTTTGGACACTTTTCAGGTGTTTCAATAATTGAGTCATTGAGAAGCAATTTCCTCGCCAAGTATGGAAAAGAACTAATCAACTAACGGGGACGGCGAGCGTACCCGCGAGCCGTAATTAGGGCTAAGGATTATTCTGAAGCCAATAACGGATCGCTGTCGCCTGCGCATTGCGCGGGTCCAATTCCAGCACTTTCAAATAGTGCGCCCGCGCCGCCGCCGGTTTGTGGAATTGTTCGGCATATAAATTTCCCAGCGTGAGATGCGCCAGCGCCAGATTCGCCGGAGAGGCTTGCGAGGAATTGTTCGCCAAAAGTTTTTCCAATTCCTGCGCGGCGTCGTAAAAATAATTCGCCTTCTTCAGCGCGAGCCCAAAATAAAAACGCGCGTTGAACGATTCGGGATTGATCGCCAGCGCCAGTTCAAACGCCCGCAATGATTCCGCCAGTCCACCCGAATCCAACGCCGCCAAACCCAAATCTACCTGTGCATCAAAATCACTCGGGTCCGCTTGCGTCGCCGAACGATACCACGCCACGGCGTCTTCGAGGCGATGATCGCGTTGCGCATCGCCGCCTTTGCCGAGCAGGCGTTCCGCTTCAGTGCGATTTCCCGGTTCCGGTTTGGTCGGTGAGAGATACGGGTAGCGCGCCAGCGTGACCGCGTGAACCGGCGCCGGTGTGGGAGTCGTATTTTGCGCCAGGGTGTTCGTCGTATTGCCCGGCGCAGATTCATCCGGTAACGGAGTCGTGCGCGACGGCGGCGGCGCGGGTGAAGCCGTCGCCGGTTTGCTCTGATGACGAAATAATCCCATTGGGTTGAGGCGTGAAAAAAATCCGCGCTTCTCGGTTTTGGTTTTCGCGACCACCGCCGGGGGTTCAGCCGTGTCGTCGTCCATGTTGGTCGTAGCGATCGCCGAATTCGCATCGGCCGTCTTGATCGCAGGTCCCTCAGACAACTGCACCACTTCCGGTTTTGTGTTGAGTTGGACTGGCGGAGACGGACGCGGATTTTGCGCGACAGTTGCCGGAGGACGGGTAACCGCGGTCAAGTTCTCCGGCGGGATAATATTGGAGACGTTCGTAGCCGGAGGGCGAACAACATTGTTCGTTGCCGGATTTATCGCCGCAACGACATTTGTCGCCACTGGTTTTGGCGGTGGGTTGAGTTCAAGTTCGAGTTGTTGCGCCGCGGCATTCACGGAATCCCAATTTGCCGCCTGCGCGTTTTGCGTGAGATATTGTTTGTACTTTTCCAGCGCGAGCGCGCGATTGCCCAAATAAATTTCCGCGATTCCAAGATTCAGCAAAGCCGGCCCGTAATTCGGTTGCGCCTTGAGCGCGCTGTTGAAATCGGTGACGGCATCCCGCAACCGCCGGCGCTGAAGCTGCACCATGCCCAGGTCATTGAGGGCCTCGGCATTTCCCGGGCTCAAGCGCAAAGCTTCGCGAAAACTCGCATCCGCCGCAGTAGCTTCGCCCAACCGCAACTGCGCGGTTCCCAGCTTCAGCCAACCGTTCAAGACATTTCCTTCGCGAACGGTAAACGCAGTCAATTCATTCTTGGCCGCTTCCAGAGTGTCTGGCCGGTCCTGTTCGAGCAACAGGCAGCCATAATTATAATGCACCGCGAGCAAATCATGATTCAGAGCGAGGGCGCGCTGATAGGCATCCGCCGCCTCGGCCGCCTTGCCCGCGTGATGATAAGCCAGGCCGAGGTAATTCCACGCCTGCGCATTCGTCGCCAGGACCGAAGTGGCGACCTTCAGTTCCTCAATCGCTTCGGACGTCTTCCCCTCGTCGAGCAGGCGTTTACCCCGCAGCAATGCCCGCGGCCCGGCCGGCGTGCATCCCGCAAGCCACACTGCCGCCACGGTCATCAGCAAATACTGAATCCAATGCCGCAACCGCTTTTTCTTGGTCACCATTCCTCCGTGGTGGTAGCATTCGCCGCCATAAGTGTCAAGATACGCACAGCATAACCAACTTCGTCCACGCCGCATTTGCCGGTGGTGGTTTTCATTTTTCATTTTTCTTCAAATCACATCCTCGTTGCGCGCCGATTCCGCCCGCCCCGCCGCGACGACCAACGCCCCGGACGCGCGCGTGGTGATCGTGGAAGATCCCGGCGCCACGTTCGACCTGCAACCCGTCCCGGACAAAATCCAGAGCATGGTGGATCACGCCATCACGACGCTCGCCAATAAAACGAACGTCAACGACGCCTGGAAATCCTTCGTCTCCTCCAAGGACGTCGTCGGCCTCAAAGTTCTTTCCGCGCCCGGGCCGAACAGCGGCACGCGCGTTCCGGTCGTCGAAGCCGTCGTCAAAGATTTGCTCGCTGCCGGTTTGCCCGCGACGAATATCATCGTGTGGGACCGGCATTCGCTCGAATTGCGGCTCGCCGGTTTCTACGAATTGCAACGGCGCTACGGCATTCGCGTGGAAGGAAGCGTCGAGGCCGGTTACGACGATTCCCAATTCTACGAAATGCCGCTGCTGGGCACGCTCATCTATAGCGACCTGGAATTCGGTCGCAAAGGGCAAGGCATCGGCCGCAAATCTTACGTCTCGAAAATTGTTTCGCATGGCATGACCAAAATCATCAACCTCACGCCGCTGTTGCATCATAATATCGTCGGCGTGTCGGGAAATCTCTTCAGCCTCGCGCTCGGCAGCGTGGACAACACGGCTCGTTTTGAGGGCAATGCCGAAGACCTCGCGCGCGCTGTCCCGGAAATTTATGCGCTGCCCATCCTCGGTGATCGTGTCGCATTGAACATCGTTGACGCCCTCATTTGCCAATACGACGGCCAGAACAGTGGCTTGCTCCATTATTCCGCGACCTTGAATCAACTCCGTTTCAGCCGCGACCCTGTCGCGCTTGACGTCCTTTCGCTGGAAGAGATCAACCATCAGCGTGAACTCGCGGATGTCCCCTCCACTGGCAAGACCAACACCGACCTTTACTCAAACGCCTCACTCCTCGAAATCGGCATCAGCGACCCGCAGCACATTCAAGTCGTGAAAATCCATTAACTGAAAACTCCCGGAAGTCAGCGACTCCATTACGGACCGCGGGTCTATGACCCGCAGCAATATGCAAGTAAGATTGCCGCTCAAGACTGATTCCAGGGTGGCTTGACCGAATGAATCTTGCTGCGGATCACAGAACCGCGATCCGCTCGGAGCCACTCTCGCTCCTCATTACTTCTTCGCCACCGCCGCATCAATCGCCGCCGTGACCTTCGGCGATTCCGGTTTGTCCATCGAACCGAAGCGATCCACAATTTTCCCATCGCGACTCACCACGAACTTATTGAAGTTCCACGTGATGCCCCCCGGGAATGGCGAACTCTTACCCGTCAACTCGGCGTAAAGCGGGTGTTGCTCGCCGCCTTTCACATGCAATTTCTCGAACAGCGGAAACGTCACATTATATTTCGACGAACAAAATGTCTTGATCTCCGCGGCGGTTCCCGGCTCCTGGCCCATGAAATCATTGCACGGAAAACCAAGCACCGTGAAACCCTGGCCCTCGTATTTTTTCTGCAACGCTTCCAGCCCCTCGTATTGCGGCGTGAACCCGCACTTTGATGCCACATTGACAATCAGCAGCACCTTGCCCTGATATGCCCGCAGCGAAGTGTCCTTGCCATCAATATCCTTGAGCGGAATATCGTATAACGAAACATTAGTTTGAGCCGAAACAATTTGCGCCATAAGCAAAGCGAGAAGCAGAATAATCGTTTTCACCCGCTCACCATAAAAGACACCCTAAAAAAGTCAATCCCCTCAAAGGTGACAATTCTGATGGCAAACCTGCCTCCCCCCCGGCAGGACGCCGCCGCGCCCATATCACCGTTGGTCCATATATTTTTTTCCCCCGTTAAGCGAACTTATCCGAACTTATCCGAGCCAAGGCGAACTTAGGCGAGCCAAACCACTCAAAACTGTCGTTTTTTATCCACCTTTGCCTTCAAACCCTGCGGCAATCGCCAAACCAGATCTCAACTTCCATATTCTCCATTTCAAAGAACCGTCCCCACCATACCGCAGTCCTCAAATACATTCCACCCTTCCATAGGTTACAAACGTTACAAACTCATCCTCGCGCCACATGACCTCACTCGCACAAACTCCCCATCTACCCACCCGTCCCATCCGTCTTATTTCTCCCATCCGCCCGTTTCAGAAACCCCAAAAAAAACCTATTGACTCCTCCCGGCACACGTAGTACTAACTACTACAGTCTCAGCAGTACCAATCCTAAAATTGATATGACTACCTCTAAGCTCCTCAAAACGGCGGTTTGTGTCGCAGTGGCTTCGCTCGGCGTGACCGCTCTTCAAGCGCAAAACCTGCTAACGGATCCAGGTTTTGAAAATCAAACACCCGCGGCAAATGGCGGCTGGAACCTGTTCAATGGCGCTGCCTTTTCCTCGGCTCAGGCTCACACTGGCACCATGTCCATGTTGGATACTGGGGCTGGTGGTTTCAGTGTCCCTGGCAGTGATGAAGTATTGCCAACCGGTCCTGGCGTAGAATATCAATTGACAGGTTTCGGATTAATTTCCAGCGCAATTCCGGCCAACGGAGACACCGATAATGGCATATTGCAAATCACTTTTTGGAGCGGCCCGAATGCTACCGGAAATAATCTTGGCAGTATTGACATCTCCAACGGCGGCATTGCCACTGGAGCCAATAATGCCCAGCTTTCCAATCCCGTCAACTCCAGCAGTCCCGTGGGTCAATGGATTCCGCTCGACACCGGCATCGCCCAGGCGCCGGTTGGCGCTGTGTCACTCGAAGCATTCACCCTCGTGCTGGATCAGGATCCCACTGCGGTTTATTTCGACGATTTGACTCTCACGCTGGTTCAAGCTCCTGAACCCGGAACCTTGACCCTGCTCGGCCTGTCGCTGCTCGGCATTCCCGCTTTCGCGTGGCGCCGCAAGAAATAATATCGCGCTTATAATTTCAAAAACTCCTTTGCCTCGGAAACGAGCAAAGGAGTTTTTTTTGTTTCCTTTCGCAGAAAAATCCTCCCTCCACCACCACTTCTCTTCCCCACCTCCGCGTCTCCGCGTTTAATCTTCCTCTTTCCCCAAAAGATAGACAAGCTCACCGCTTCCCCGTAATCTCACTCCGCATGCATCACGAAAAATCCTCGCCGTGAACCCAGCGCCGGACGACATCTCCAACTCCTCTCAATTCCAGCGCTATATCCCGCTGGCGGTTTGGCTCGTCGTCATTGTCACGCTCGTCGTCATTCCGTTTCGCATCCTCAGCTACGGCTTTCTGCCCGGTGGCGATGCCCGCCGCCACGTGGCCAAAGCCTTCACCGACAAGCCCTACACCGAAATATTATTGCTGCGCTCCGATTACACGATGGACCACAGCCCCGGCTGGGAAAAAATCCTCCGCCATCTGCACGTCACTGGCGGCTTGGACCTCAATGCCCTCGTCGTTGTTTCCGTCGCCGGTTTGATGCTCTGCGTTTTCTGCGCGCCGTTGCCGTGGCTGCGACGCCCCGAAGCCTGGCTCGCCGCGCTCCTCGCGCAAATGATCGCCATCCCCGAAGTCATGATGCGCCTCACCCAGGCCCGGCCGCTGCTGTTCACCGAAGGCGTGCTCATCGCCATCCTTTTCGCGTGGTCAAAGTCCGAAGTTCAAAAACCTTCCTACCTCAAACTCACTCTAACCACCCTCGGCATCGCTCTGTCCGTTTGGATCCATGGCGCCTGGTATCTGTGGGCCGTGCCGCTCTTTGGTTTCTGCCTCGCGCGCGCTTGGCGAACGGCGATGTGGCTGGCCGTCTGCATTGCCGTGGGCGTTTTCGCTGGCGCGCTTTTCACTGGCAAACCCATCGAATTCCTTCGCCAGGCGCTACTGATCGTCGCCGACATTTCCCGCGAACACCTGCCCTCGTGGCTTCTCGTCGGCGAACTTCGCCCCAGCTACGGCGAATTCGATACCCTCGCGCTCATCGCCCTCGTCGCCCTCTGGCGACGCTTGCAAAACCGTCCGCAAACCGCCCTGCTCGACCAGCCGGTTTTTTGCCTCATCATCGCCTGCTGGATTCTCGGCTTCAAGGCCGACCGTTTCTGGGCGGATTGGGGCGTGCCCGCCGTCCTCGTGTGGCTCACGTTTCAATTCGAAGAATTGCTCCCCACGCTCACCTTCGCCGGCGCACCGCGACGCCTCGTTCTCTGCGGCCTGATTGCGATTCCGCTTTTCCTCCACGCCACCAACGACCTTGACCGCCGCTACACCATCAACCTCAGCGAACCATTTCTTGATGCCTCCGACCCCGCGCTCGCCGGCTGGTTCCCGGACAAAAACGGCATCTTTTATAGCGCGCAAATGGAACTGTTCTACAACACCTTTTACAAAAACCCGCAAGGCGATTGGCGTTACATCCTTGGGCTCGAGCCCGCGCTGATGCCCGATGAAGACCTCCACACCTTCCGCACCATTCAATTCAACAAATTCGCCCTGCCCGCCTACGAGCCGTGGATCAAAAAAATGCAACCCGCCGACCGCCTTGCCCTCTACAGCGCCGGCGAACCCAATCTCCCCGCGCTCCAATGGCACAACGCCGTCGGAAACCTCTGGATCGGCCGCAAACCCAGATAAAATTCAACTACGGCACGGCGAGCGTACTCGCGAGCCCCATCTTTTCCCCTCCACAATTCCCTCACCGCCACTTCCGAATCAACTTCTCCACTTCCAGCAACCGCAGATTGATACTATTCAACACCAGCCCCAGCCCCACGCTGAACGCCGATAAAATCACCAGCGCGGCCGCCAGCACCGCGCTCGGCACGCTGCGGACAAAATGCTCGATCAAAAATTCCTCCACCGGCCAGATGCTCACCAGCATTCCTGCGATGAACAACACCAGACCCAGCCCGCCAAAAAAAGTCAGCGGCTTGTACGAACGGATCATCAAAAATAATTTCATCAGCACGCGGATGCCGTCCGAGCCCGTCTTCAATTTCGATTCGCTGCCTTCGGGCCGTTCGCCGTACGGCGCCTCAACCTCTTTGATCACCAACCCGCGATACAACGCCTGCAACGTCAGCTCCGTCTCCACGTCAAACCCGCGCGCCGTGATTGGAATCAATTTCGCCGCTTCCCGCGTAAACGCGCGATACCCCGAAAAAATATCGTTGATGTCCGACTTGAACATCCAGTTGATGATGCCGCACACGAGCCGGTTGCCGAGGATGTGAAAATTGCGAAACGACTTGTCCTTGAATTCAAACAACCGGCTCGCCACCGTCATGTCCGCGTCGCCGTTGCGGATCGGCCCCAGCAAAACCTCCACTCGGCTCGCGTCATAAGTCCCGTCGCCATCCACCATCACATAAATATCCGCCTCGACCTGCTCGAACATCGAGGCCACCACGTAACCCTTCCCCTGCCGTTTCTCGCGCCGCACAATCGCACCCGCTTCCCGCGCGAACTCCGCCGTACGGTCCGTGCAATTATTATCAAACACATAAACCTCCGCCTCCGGCAGCGCCGCGCGAAAATCCCGCACCACCTTCGCAATAGTCTTTTCCTCCTGATAACAAGGAATCAACACCGCAATCTTCGGTTTCAAATCATTCGCCATATCGAATTACCCAAATAAAAATCTAAAATCAAACTGTCTAGCCACGTCCGCAAACCCAAACCTTCTCATTAACCCCCAGCTTAAGCTGGGGGAATAAAACACGAGCGCCCACCACAAACCGTTTTAACGGTTTGCCACCCCAACGCCCACTATCTTCAATTCCCTTAACTCTCTCAGTCCCCTCTCCGCGCCTCCGCGCCTCCGCGGTTAATCATCCTTTCCTGGCCACCACCAACAACGACTGCCCCACCGGCGGCGCGATTACCTTCTCCAGCCGCGATTCCCACGGGACAATATAATTATCAAAAAAGTGTATCTGCCCATCGCTCTGCGTAAGGCTCTTCGCCACGCGCGCATTCCACAACCACCCCCACACGCCGATGAAATTAAAATACCGCATCCGCACCATCGTCATCCCGGTCTTCCGCATCAACGCCGCCGCCGAGCCTTTTGAATAACGCCGGTAATGCCCCAACCGCCGGTCAATCTCGCCGAACAACCACGGAACCGCCGGAATCAGCAATACCAGCAACCCGCCCGGCGCGAGCCGTTTGCTGAACGTATTCACCGCCAGTTCGTCATCCTCCAGATGTTCGAGCACATTCATGCACACCACTGTATCCGCCTGATAATCCGCGCCCATGAACCGGTCCAACGATTCCGCCGTGATATTATAAACCTTCACGTTCGGCATCCCGCGAGTCTTCTCGGCCAGTTGCGCGTAACAATAATTATTCGGTTCCACGCTCACCACCGAATCCGCCACCCGCGCCAAATCCGGCGTGAAATTTCCGATGCCTCCGCCCACCTCCAACACTTTTCGGCCGAGATACGGCGAAATCATTTTGAATTGCCACTGGCGATAGTTGACAGCCTTCGCCATCTGCCGGAGGTCCTGCGCGAAAAAAGGGTCGGCCTCGATCGTGAACTCGTTTGTTGTGTCAATTCGTTGCACGTTGATGGGTGCCGTCAAGGCTCGCGCCATGCTAATCTTCCGACCCGCATTTACAAACTTTTTGTTCCACCCCCGCCCTCAATTTTTCCACCACACATAAGTCCTCCAGGACGACCGACAATCCAGGACGTGGTAGGCGGAGCTGGGGACTTCCCAAGTCCCGCAGGGACGGCAGACCTTAGCCCAGCAATTTATTGCTGGGTTGAATTCGCGTTTCAATCCAAGTCACGCAGGGACGAAAGAAATTCCCGCATGAAACCAGTGCCCACCCACTCGCGCAAATCTTCTCATTAACTCCCGGCTTTGTCCGATACGGCAATATGCGCCTCCCATCCCAAAACTTGCCTTTTAAGTCACCCTGCCTATATTGCTTTCAATGAGCAGCACCGACTACGATGTCATCATCATTGGTTGTGGCCCCGGCGGCAGCAGTGCGGCCACTTTTCTCGCCCGCGCAGGGCGGCGCGTCCTCGTCCTCGAAAAGGAAATTTTCCCGCGCTTCCACATCGGCGAATCCCTCCTGCCCTGCAACCAAACCATTCTCCGCGAAATGGGCGTGCTCCCCGAACTTCAAAAATCCGATTTCCCCCGCAAGTTCGGCGCGCAATTTTGCCTCGGCAACGGCACGATCAACACCCGTTTTATTTTCGGCGACGGCAAGTTCAACCGCGAACCGGAAACCTTCCAGGTCGAACGTGCGCGCTTCGATCACATCCTCCTCAAGCACGCGCGTTCCTGCGGCGCAGAAATCCGCGAAGGCTGGCAAGTCACGCGTTTCACTCCCGCCGAGGACTCAGTGACGGTCGAGGCCAATTCGCCCGACGGCCAGCCGCAAAAATTCACGGCGAAATATCTAATTGATTCCAGCGGGCGCGGCAATGTCACCGGCAATCAGGAAGGCACGCGCGAGATTGATCCCAAATTGAAAAAGCTCGCCCTGTTTGGGCACTTCCACAATGTCCGCCTGGATGAAGGCAGCGCCGGTGGCGATACCATCATCGTGCGTTTGGAGAATAAATGGTTTTGGATCATTCCCGTTTCGTCGGACAAAACCAGCGTCGGCCTCGTCATTGACAAAGATGAATTCAGCCGCACGTCCGGCACGCCCGAGGAAATTTTCAAGCAATGGATCGCATCCAGCCCCGTCATTGCCGAACGCATGGCCAATGCGGAATTGATTGACAGCATGAAAACGACCAGCGACTTCAGCTATCACAACCGAAGCCTCACCGGGCCGCGCTGGTTGCGCGTAGGCGATGCCGCCGGTTTCATGGACCCGATTTTTTCCGCCGGTATTTTTCTCGCAATGTGGTCCGGCAAGATCTCCGCTGAGATCTTGACAAAGAAGCTCAAGAACGGAGCGCCGGGCGGGCGGGCCTTTACAGCCTATGAAAAACGCGTGAAGCGCGGGTTGCGTTTTTATTGGCGCGTCGTGGAAAATTATTACACCACGCCGTTCATGGAACTTTTCCTGCAACCGCGCAACCACTTCGACCTGCCTTCGGCGGTGAGCGCCGTCCTCGCGGGCGAATTGGAAGGCGGTTTCGCCTTGCGCTGGCGGCTCGAATATTTTTTCCTGCTCGTCAAATTGCAAAAACGCTGGCCGCTCGTCCCGCACATTTCTTTCGCTCCCGTCGCGCCGATGAAAAAATCCTGCGCGCCGCGCGCCACCACCACCGTTTGAAACGCCACCACGCTCCACCCACGGGAACACATTTTTCGTCGTGCCGCCTCGCCGGCATGCTGCTCCTTTTTTGTTTTCTCGCCTTGTCCGCAACTTCCTGCCGCACTATTGCCCCGCTCGCTCCCGTCAATCTTTTGCAACCGGGCTGGCATGTGCGCCAGGGGCAAGCCGTCTGGAAACCGCCCGGCGCGCGTCCCGAACTTTCCGGCGAATTGCTTTTCGCCACCAATGACGACGGCGATTCCTTCATTCAATTTTCCAAAAGTCCTTTCGCGCTCGTGACCGCGCAGACTTCGCAGAAACGCTGGCACATCGAATTCGGTTCGGGCGATTATTCTTTCGGCGGCATCGGCCAGCCCTCCGAACATTTTGGCTGGTTCAAACTCGCGCCCGCGCTCGGCGGCGCGAAACTTTCTCCACCCTGGCATTTTGAGCGCACGTCCGACACCAACTGGAAATTGTCGAACATCCGCAGCGGGGAAATGCTGGAAGGTTTTCTCTCGCCGTGAAGTCGCGTCTCTGGCGATGGTGGTGGGTTCCGGCGCTGGTGTTGATCGTCATCGGCTTCGCGCGGCTGCGCTTTGACGTCGAAGTCCTCGACCTTCTGCCCGGCGATCTCCCTTCAGTTCACGGCCTCAAATTGTATCAGCAGGAATTTGCCAATTCCCGCGAACTGCTCATCACCGTCACTTGCCCGGATGCCGCCACTTCCGAAAGCGCTGCGCAATCCATCGCCGAAAAACTTCGCGCGCAAACCAATCTCGTCGCCCAGGTCACCTGGCAGGCACCGTGGCTTGAACATCCCGAGCAAACCTCCGAATTGATCGCGCATCTCTGGCTTAATCAACCGCCCGAAGTCCTTCGCCAATTCGCCGAACGCCTCGCCGAGACCAATCTTCCCGCCGTGCTCACCGCCACGCGCGAGCAACTCGCCACCACGCTTTCGCCCACCGACCTCGCGCAGTTGAGTTACGATCCATTTGGCTTCACGCGCCTGCCCGAAAATGTCATGGGCGCCGCCGCAGGTTTCGGCCAGGGCCAGCAGTTGTTCGCCTCGGCGAACGGCACGTTTCATCTGCTCTTCATCAAGGCCGCGACTGAACTCAAAGACTATCGCCAATGCAACGACTGGCTCAATCGCATCAAGGATTGCGTCAACACCGCCGTCCCACCCTCCGAAGCCACCGCGCGACAATTTTTAAAAATCGGTTACACCGGTCGTCCGGCTTTCGTCGCGGAAATTTCTTCGAGCATGCAGCATGACATGACGCTTTCCATCGGCGGCACGTCGCTGTTCATCGCGATATTATTTTGGCTCGCGCATCGCCGCGTGAAACCGATGTTGTGGCTGCTGATTTTGCTCGCGTTGATCTTGGCCGGCACATTGGCGATCGGCGGACTCATCTTCGGTACTATCAATGTCGTCAGCATGGGCTTCGCGGGAATCCTGCTCGGCCTCGCGGTGGATTACGCCGTCGTGCATTATCAGGAGGCCCTCGCGCATCCCGATCTATCCATCCCTGAAGTGCGCGGAGCGATTGCGCCCAGTATCTTTTGGGCGGCCGTCACCACCATCACCGCCTTCGTCATGCTCAACTTCGGAGGCTTGCCCGGCCTCGCGCAACTCGGCTCGCTCGTCGGCATCGGCGTCGCCCTCTCGGCGTGCGTGATGATCTTCGCCTTTCTGCCGCCACTGTTTCCCGAACGCAGAAAAAAACGTCCGGTCAATTCATCGCCGCCACTCGCCGCCAACATTGCCACGCCACCACTCAATCGCATTCGCGCTAATCTTGTTCTCGCCACTACCGCCGCGATCATCGCCGTTTGCTCTCTCAGCTTATTCACCGGCCTGCCAAAATTAGATCCCACCGCCAACTCGCTTCAGCCTCGCAACAGCCAGGCATACGCGACACTCGACACCATCAAGACCAATCTCAATCAGCAACGCGAGCCGCTCTGGTTTGTCGTCGAAGGCAAAAACGAAAGCGAAGTCAGCCGCCGTCTCAACGAAGTCGAACCGATTTTGCAAACCGCCGTCACCAATCATTTACTTACCGGCTTCACTTTGCCAACCATGCTTTGGCCGAATCCCGAAGCTCAAGCCGCCAACCGCGCGACGATTCAACAACTCGTCGCTGAGCGTTCCATTTTCCACACGAACGCCCTTGCCGGTGGTTTCAGCGCCGAGGCGCTGGGCTTGACCGATAGCATTCTCAACACCTGGCAAAATGCCGTCGCCACCACGAATGTCTTCTGGCCGACCAATCAGCTCTCGCAATGGATTTTCGAAAAACTTACCGCGCGCGCACCCGGCGAATTTTACGCGGCGGGTTTTATGTTTCCCTCGCCCGACACCGTTGCGCATCCGCATCCGCTTAACGAACTCGAATCGCAGCTTCCACACGATGGCGTCTGGCTCTCAGGCTGGGAATTGGTCGGCGGCAATCTGCTCGGTGTCGTGAGGAAAAATTTATGGAAGCTCGTCGCGCCCATGGTCTTTCTGGTTTTGCTTTCCCTCTGGCTCGCGTTTCGTCGCTTCACGGAAATCTTTTTCAGCCTCGCCATTCTTTTTTTAAGCGGCTTGATTTTATTGACCACGATGAAGTTCATGGGTTGGTCGTGGAATTTGCTCAACCTCATGGCGCTGCCGCTCATCCTCGGTACCGGCGTGGACTACAGCATCTTCATGCAACTCGCGCTGCGACGCCACCACGGCGATTTGCATCTCGCGCATATTTCCGTCGGTCGCGCCTTGCTGCTCTGCGGAGCCACCGCCGTCGCTGGTTTCGGCTCGCTGGCGCTGTCAAGCAATGCCGGCATGTCCAGTCTCGGCCAGGTGTGCGCCGTCGGCATCGCCGGCAACATGCTCATCTCGGTTCTGCTGTTGCCCGTGTGGTGGCGTCTAACGCATAAAACAAATTCAACCCCGCCGGATTCTTCAACGTCGCAACCTTCGTCGCTCTATCGCACCGGTCTCTGGTCGCTTGGACTCAAAGTCGCAAAAATCATTCCCACGCGTGTTTGTGCGATCATCGCCCCAATGTTCGCCGTGCTTTACCGGACGTTTGCGGCGCAACGCCGTGAAATCGTTTTCCAAAATCTTCTTCCGCTGGTGAACCATGACGAAACCGCCGCCCGCCGCGCCACCAATGAACTCTTCCGGCAATTTTCGCTCAAGCTCGCCGACCTCTGGCACTTCGAGGCCGGCGGCTCGATTGATCATTGGCTTGGCGATTGGCTCGGCTGGGACAGATTTTTAGCTGCCCACGCTCGTGGCAAAGGCGTTTTGCTCATCACGCCGCATTTGGGAAATTGGGAGTTTGGCGGCGCGTTTCTCGTCCGGCATAACATTGATCTCCTCGTGCTCACCCAGCCCGAACCTGAGGCGAGCCTTACCAAACTGCGCGAAGCCTCGCGTGCGCGCAAGGGCATCAAGACGCTCGTCATCGGCGAAAACCCGTTCGCCATCGTCGAAATTATCAAACTGCTTCAAGCGGGTGCGACGGTTGCGCTCCTGATTGATCGCCCGCCCCCTTCCAACGCCGCTGAGGTGGAATTATTTGGCCGCCCCTTTCTCGCCTCACTGGCCGCGGCGGAACTCGCGCGCGCCGCGGGCAGCGCGATCATTCCCGGTTACATTGTGCGCAAGGAAAATAATTATGCCGCGCAAATTTTGCCGGAAATTATTTACGACCGCGCGGCGCTGGGAAATCGCGCGGCACGCATCCGTCTCACGCAGGAAATTCTCCGTGCCTTTGAACCGGCCATCCGGCAGCATCTCACTCAATGGTATCACTTCGTTCCCATCTGGCCCAAACAACCGTAAAATGAAAAAAATATTTTTGCTCGCGGCCTTTTTTTGCGGCGCCCTTTCCGCTCGCGCCGCGGACACCAACGCCATCGTCAACGCCTGGCTCGGCGCGCAAACCAACTTGCAAAATTGGACCGCCGATTTCACACAGACGCGCTCGCTCAAGACGCTCACACAACCACTGACTTCGACCGGCCATCTCTGGTTTCAAGCGCCGAACCAATTTCGCTGGGAACTTCTGAAGCCCTCACACACCATCGCCTTGCGGCAGGCCGACGACATGTATGTCATCTATCCCCAACTCAAGCGTGCCGAGCGTTATCCCATCAACGCCAGCGTCCCCGGCGAATGGCGCGAGGCGTTGTCGCTGCTTGAAGCCGGATTCCCGCGCACCCGCGCCGACCTCGATTCGCATTTTCACATCGGCGCGCTTACCGAAACCAACGGCGCTTATCAACTCGAATTACTGCCCAATAGCGCGTTCGTGAAGAAAATGCTCACCGATATTCGCGTCGGGCTGGCCACCAACGATTTTTCGCTCACCAGCACCGAGCTGGTTTTTATTGATGGCTCGCGCATGCGAAATGATTTCACCAACGGCGTGATGAATTCAAAATTTCGCGATGGCCTGTTCGATTGGCAACCGCCTGCCGATTACAAAGTCACCGAGCCTTTCTCCAAATGAACGCCGATCAACTCGCCGCCGCCTTGCGCCGCCTGCCGCATGGCGCGGAATTTCGTTTTGTGGATCGCGTGACTTATCTCGAACCGGGCCGCCAGGGTGAAGGCGAATACCGTGTGCTCGGTGATGAACATTTTTTGCGCGGTCATTTTCCCGGCGAGCCGTTATTTCCCGGCGTGCTGCTCATTGAAGCCGCCGCGCAGCTTGCCGGGGTCATCGCGCAAAGCGATCCCACAATTCCTCCGCTGGCGAATCTCAAACTGACGGCGATGCGCGCCGTTAAAATTCTCGGCAGCGCGCACCCCGGCGAAACCCTTCAACTTCAGGCGCAAATCACCGGTCGCCTCGGCAATCTCGTGCAGGCGAGCGCGCAAATTTTTGTCATGGGAAATACCGTGATGAGCGGCGAACTCACCTTGAGCGGCGACGCCCCTGCCGATGCTCACCGCAACCCATCCACATAACGCTGACGCCACGCCGCGCGCGAAATTTTTCCCCGTTCATTGACCGGCAGCGATTCAACGAACAGCCATTTGCGCGGCACCTGCCACGCCGGAAGGTTCTGCTGCAAAAATGCTTTCAATTCATTTTCGTTCGACTGCGCCACCACGACTGCCACGATGACATCAGTGCGTCCCGCGTCTTCGCTCGGCGCGCCGAACACCAGGCAATCGCGCACCGCGAGGTTCAATCGCAACACCCGCTCAATCACCTCCGGCCCCACTTTGCGGCCGGCCACATTGATCAAGTCGGACGCGCGCCCGCGCAAATAAACGGCGCCGTCCTTCAACTCAGCCAAATCACTGGTCTGAAAACTTCCGTTGCCGAGCGCATCGTCAGAAATTGGCCAATACCTTTCCCCCGCCGCTGCGCTTCGCACAACCAAGCAGCCGCGCGAATTCAATTCCAGTTTCACATTGCGCATCGGCTGGCCAACACACGAATCATCCGTGCGTGGTGTGATGGCGGCATCGTAAGCAATCCCGCCGCACTCGCTCGCGCCATAAAAATTATGCACCTTAACGCCGGTGCTCTTGAAAATTTCCGCCTCAAGATTCATGGGCAACGGTGCGCCCGCGGAAATCGCCAGCCGCACATTCGCCGGCAATGCCTGTGCCTCATGCCACGCGCGCCATAACGCCGGCACTCCCGCCACGGTTAGCGCTATCTCCCCTTCCGCCGCGCGCCGCACCATTTCCGGCAGCGGATGAGACACATGAATCAAGGGAATGCCATGCAACAAGAGCGGCAGCACGAGATTTGAAAACCCGTACGAATGCGCCATCGAAATCACCGCGAGATTTGGCCATTCAACCCGCAATCCCATCGTCGCGATGATGTTCTGAACGTCCGCCTCCAACTGCGCCGCAGTGAACGCCACGCACCGCGACGGCCCCGTCGTCGCTGACGTGAGTTTCAGATGCGCAATATTTGGCGGCGGCGCGGGCACATCCGGGCGCATGGTTCCCGGCTCAAGCGGACAAACAACTTTCCCGTGACGCCAGCCTGCGAGAACATCCATCAGAAATTCTGGAAGCGTCGTGCGCGGAAAAATGATTTTTTCGTCAGACAGCGAAATCGCCTCAGCGGCGGCTCGCAGTTGGGTAAATGTCCAGCGCATGCCGCTGGCGGAATCGCGTATGGCGATTTCCCCCGGACGTTCCGCCACGACGGCGCACCAGCGTTTGTAAAGCATTGTCAGATTGGTAGCGCACGCCTAGTATCAGGCGCAAGTGTCATTTGTCGAATGTCGCAGCCGCACGAAATGTTAACCGCACCAAAGCCCGGCCAATCCGCTGGCGTCACGCCGCCCGCCAACAGCGCCCGCAAATTTATTTTCGAGCGCGATACGTTTGCTTTCGCGAATGAATTGGTCTGGGAATACATGTTCGATGCCACAACCGGCAAGACGACTTTTTCGCCGCGCCAACCCAAACCGGATTACACCCACCGCTGCTTCGTCGTGACGCGCGCCGTGCGGCAATTTTTTAATCACGCCCGCTTCGAGCCCAACCAGCGCGAAGCCAGCGCTGAAATATATCGCAGCCTGATCCGCGAAGTGTTGGCCCGCGAGCCGCGCATATTTTCTTCGCCCGACAGACAAATTATTTTTCCTGGCTATACCGGTTTGCGGAATTTCAGCCACGCGCATGAACATTTGCTCAAAGCGGAATGCGGCGGTGCGTGGCGCTCGTACGTTTTGCGCAGCCATTGGCGGATGGTTTTTCCCATCACGCGAAATCATCAAGTGGAGACTGCCGCGCGACTCGTCAAATCCATTCGCGAACGCACCACGGCCATCGTCCATCTTTTTCGTTTTCCCGCGCTCACGATGAATCACGGCATGATTCTTTTCAACGCGATTGAAACCGCCACCGGCCCTTCCTTTGAAGCTTACGACCCCAACGATCCCGCGCGGCCCACGTGGCTCTCATTCAATCGCGCCGAAAAAACTTTCACTCTCCCCGCGACCCGCTATTGGCCGGGTGGCAAACTCGAAGCCCTGGAGATTTACCGCAACTGGTGGTTTTAAATCGCCGCTATTCTTCCTTTAGCTCCTTCACATCCGCGCTGCTCGAATTATCTTCCACCTGCACAAAAGTTTTCTTTGCCGGGTTCCAAAAAATCGAGCCAAAAAATATCAACCCGCATAAATTAATACCGACGATGTAACCGATCTTGTAAAACCGTCCGTCGTTATTGGAATCGAAAATTTCCACGTCCTTGTCCATCACCAGCGTCGGCAATGCCATCGGCATCAGCGCGCCGTGCAACATGCCCCAGCAGAATCCGACCCGTTGTTTTTCTGGAAAGCAATGCGGCGAAGCCCATCCGTAAAACCAGCCGAACAACACCGTGACCAGAATAAATTTAATCGCCTTACCCCAGGGCAATCGCCGCCATAACGCCGATGCTTTTGCTGAGTCCTCAGCCATATTCAACTAACCACACCGGCGGTTTTTTTCGGCAACGCACCAGCACGATTGCCACTCGACGCCTGTTTCACATGCGAACGTCGCCCCTGCGCCAGCCACCAGCGAAACCACCGCACGCTGTCGCGCACCGGATGTATTTTGCTGCCGCCGGAATTATAAATCACCTGCACCGGCACAAACTCCACCGCGCAACCCGCCGCCAGAAACGACACCAGCATCTCCGATTCGATCTCGAAATGGTTCGTGGAAATTTGCACTTGCGCCAGCGTCTCCAAATGCACCAGCCGAAATCCGCATTGTGAGTCTTCAATCCTTTGCCCCGTCAACCGCGAAAGTCTCCGCGTCATCCAGCGATTCACCCACCGCCGCACCCACGGCATCCCCGCCGAATTGCCCAGACGATTTCCCACCACCAATTTCGCCCCGCTCATTTCCGCGCAACGGAAGAACCCCGGGATGTCCCCCGCCGCGTGCTGCCCATCTCCGTCCACCACAATCGCCCACGAAAGCCCGCATTCGCGCGCAGTTCGCCAACCCGTCTGCAACGCCGCGCCTTTGCCGCGATTTTCTTTATGCCTCACCACCCTCGCCCCCGCCGCCGCCGCCGCCCGCGCCGTGGCATCGGTCGAACCGTCATCCACCACGATCACGTGGGGCAAATGCGCGCGAACCGCCGCAACCACTCTTGCAATTTGCGTCTCTTCATTGAAACACGGAATCACCGCCGCGCATTGACAGACCCAGTCCATGTAGCGATGATACGGAATGGGCTACGAGTGCCAAAGCAAAAACTGCATGGTTCCACCTGCGCTCGCCGGGACTGAGGAATCCATGCTTGAATTTCCACCTTCTTTTCCGTCGCCGTCCGACCTCACGCTGACCGGCGACGCCCAAATCGCCTGGCATGAAACTGCCGCCGCCGCCACTCGCGCGCAATTTGGCCGGGAAATTTTCGTCCGCGCCGTCGTTGAAGTCTCCAATTTCTGCCGCGAGAATTGCGCGTATTGCGGAATGCGCCGCGACAACCGCAATCTCCACCGTTTTCGCGCGCACCACGAGCAACTCGCCGAATTGCTCATCCATCATCGCCCCGCCAGCGTGACCGACATCAATATTCAAGCCGGCGAAGACCCGGTCGCGATCCGCGAAGTCGTTTTGCCGCTCATCAAGACGCTCCAACAATCCACTTCGCTCGGCATCAGCGTTTGCCTCGGCACTTTGACGCCCGAACTCTATCGCGAATTGCGTTCCGCGGGCGCCTCAATCTACATCATGAAATTCGAGTGCGCCCTCGAACCGCGTTACCGCCAGATGCACGCGCCCGGACGGCTCGAAGAACGGCTCGAACACATCCGTCTCCTCGTGAACTCCGGCTGGAAAGTCAGTTCCGGTTTCATCGCGGGATTGCCCGGCCAGGAAACCGATGAACTCATCGCCGCGCTGGATCTTGCCCGCGCATTGCCGCTCGAAGGTTGCAGTGTCAGCCCGTTCATCCCCGGCGAAAGCACGCCCCTCAGCGGCAGCGCTCGCTCGAATCCCGATTGGACTTTTAATTGTATGGCCGCCATGCGCCTGATGCGTCCGCATTGGGTGATTCCCGCCGTGAGCGCGTTGAATCTCGCCGAGAAAAATGGCTATCGTCGCGGTCTGCGCGCGGGCGCGAACCTCACGACCATCAACCTTACGCCCGACGATATGCGGGGCGATTATGTCATCTATAAACGCGACCGTTTCATCATGACGGAAAATCGCGTACTCGACGCCATCGCCGCCGAGGGACTGTCGCCCTCCTCGCGCAGCCTGGCTGATCATTACCGCAACTCCGCTCCGTCCGTCGAAACCGCCGCCGTGCCGAATTGAATTAAATCAACTCGTGCTTTTTCCCCTCGCAAAAAAAGGTTCGCCTTGCCGCGTCGTCATCACGGGCGCCGGCATTGTCACCGGGCTTGGCCTCGGCTGGCGAACGAATGCCGATGGTTTTCGCGCCGGTCGCAATGCCTTCCGCAAAGTCACGCGCTTTGATGTTTCACGCCAGCGCGCGCAAATCGCCGCCGAGGTGGATCTGCCGCCCAACCCGCCTTCCACCCGCCTGTCACGTAGCGCCCGCGCTCGGCTCTCTCCGTCCGCGAGCATGCTTTTGTTCGCCGCGCACGAAGCCTGGACTCAATCCGGTTGGCAACCCGGCGAAAATCTTCCGCTCATGCTCGGCACAACCAGCGGCGCGATGTCCCTCGGCGAAGCCTATCTTCGCCAGGCGATGGAATCACCACGCTCCAAACGCCGCCAGCCAACGCGCGTCATCCATTATCAAATCCAGCGTGAAGCCTTGAACGTCTGCGACGCCTTTGGTTTTTCCGGCCCCATCACCATCATCGCCAATGCCTGCGCTTCGGGCGCGAATGCCCTCGGCCACGCGTGGGAATTATTGCGCAGTGGACGCGTCGAACGCGTTTTCGCCGGTGGATACGACGCCCTCTGCCAGCTCACCTTTTCCGGTTTTGATTCCTTGCAAGCCCTTTCGGCAGATCCTTGCCGTCCCTTTGACGCTCATCGCAACGGCCTCACACTCGGCGAAGGCGCGGCGATGTTCGCGCTCGAAACTCTCGATTCCGCGCGCCGCCGCAACGCCGAAATTCTTGGCGAGATCACCGGCTACGGCGCTTCCACGGACATCCATCATCTCACGCAACCGCATCCCGCGGGCGATGCCGCCTTCGCCGCCATGACCGCCGCCTGCGCTGCTGCCGCGACCACTCCCGAACAAGTGGATTATGTCAATGCGCACGGCACCGCCACCGTGCAAAACGACGGCCCCGAGGCGCTCGCCATCAGCCGCTGGGCCGGTGCATGCGCGGCGACTTTGCCGGTAAGTTCCACTAAAGCGAGCATCGGCCATTTGCTCGGCGGCGCGGGCGCAGTCGAAGCCGCCGTTTGCTTGATGGCGTTGCGCGAACAATGGCTCCCGCCGCAAATTGGAACGGGAACTGCCGACCCCGCCTGCGCTTTCTCCCTCGTGCGCGAGCCAAAAGACGCCCGCATCAATGTTGCCCTGACCAATTCCTTCGGCTTCGGTGGCGCTAACGCCTCACTCCTTCTGCGGAGGTGGTCATGAGCGCCATTTTGATTCGCGGAATCGGCGCCGTGTCTCCCGCTGGCTGGGGCGTACCCGCCTTGCGTGATGCGCTCGAAAAAGAAATTGCCCTTCCCACTCAACCGATCGTGCGCCCCGGCTGGACTCAACCCCTGCTCAATCGTCCTGTCCCGCCCTGCACCACTCGCCCCGCTTGCCTGTCCTACCCGCGCTTGCGCCGCACCGGCGCGCTGACCCATCATGTGGTCGCTTCCGCTTTTGAAGCGATGGGCGAAGATGCCGCCAAAATTCAAGCCGGCAAAATTCGCATCGGCATTATCGTTTGCCTGATGGCCGGCAACGTCGCCTACTCGCGGCGATTTTATGAAGAAACTTTGCGCGACCCGGCCAGCGCCAGCCCGATGATTTTTCCCGAAACCGTTTTCAACGCGCCTGCCAGCCACCTCGCCGCTTGCCTCAATTCCACCCAGGCCACGCACACCATTGTCGGCGACGACGGAACTTTTCTACAAGGTGTCGCGCTCGGGGCGGATTGGATTGCGAATGGCCAGGTGGATTCCGCCGTTGTCATTGGCGCGGAGGAAATGGATTGGATCGTCGCTGACGCCTTGCGCCTGTTTCATCCACAGACTATTCACGGCGCGGGTGCGGGCGCGCTTTATCTAACGGCCACGCCGGGCGAACCGACGCTCGCAAAATTAAATTGCGTCACCGATTCATTTTTATTTACCGCCGATCAAAGCCGCGCTGATGCCGCACGAAATATGCGCGCGCAACTTCCGTCGTGCGTCTTGCGCGAAGTGCTTTGTCCGAGCACGCAGGGAATTTCCAAATTGGATGCGCCCGAACACCATGCGTGGCTCGATTGGCAAGGTCCGCGCCGCCTGACCCGCACGGTTCTCGGCCAGGCTTTCGCCGCATCCGCCGCGTGGCAATGCGTCGCCGCGTGCGATGCCATCCAATGCGCTGCTTTCTCCGCCGCAAACGTGAGCGTGCTCGGCGTCAATCAACAGGCCATCGGCGCGCGATTCGCGCGGACGGCTTTTTAGGCGATGAACTCACGGGTCATCCTCATCACGGGCGCGAACGGTGGACTGGGTCTCGCCTTTGGCCGCGCCTTCCTTGAAGAATCGCCGGGAAATATTATCTGGCTCGCCATCCGTAATGACCGTACTCGGGCCGATGAACTCGCCACCGCGCATGCCGATCGCTGCCGCGTGTTGCCGTTGGATGTCGCCGATGCCGCCGCATGGGCCGAAGCAATCAAACAAATTTTAACTAAAGATCAGCGCGTGGACGTGCTCGTGAACAACGCGGGAAAGCACGACGACGTTCTCCTCGCGCAGATGTCGCCAGAATCCTGGCGCGACGTGATGAACGTCAATCTGGATGGTGTTTTTCACGGTTGTCAGGCAGTCTTGCCGGCCATGATCAATCAACGCGCCGGACGCATCGTGAATATTTCCTCGCTCAGCGCCCTGCTCGCGCCGCCGGGCCAGACGAACTATGCCGCCGCCAAGGCCGGCGTAGTGGCCTTGACCCAATCACTCGCAAAGGAAGTCGCGCGCATCGGCATTACTGTAAACGCAGTGTGCCCCGGCTATGTGGACACCGCCGCGTTTGCCAGTTTGAACGCCGAGGAACGCAAAGCCATCCAGGCAAAAATACCGATGCGCCGTTTTGGCCGCCCGGAGGAAGTCACGTCGGCGGTGCTGTTTCTCGCGAGTGCCGGCGCCAGCTACGTAACCGGCTCGATTTTGAAAGTTGACGGAGGAATTCTCTAATGGACGAACTCAAAGAACTGAAAGACCAGATCAAAACCATGATGGTGGAAAACCTCATGCTGCAAATGACCGCCGCTGATATCCAGGACGACCAGCCGCTGTTCGGCCCGAACAGCCTCGGCCTCGATTCCGTGGATGCGCTGCAACTCGTGGTCGCGCTCGATAAAAATTTTGGCCTGAAAGTCCCCGACCCCGCCGCCGCCAAACAAATTCTCCACAACGTCAATACGATGGCCACCGCCGTTGCCGACCTGCGCAAATAGCGCAAAGAGTTTAATTCACCCGCAGCCGTTCCAGCGCCGCGATGCGTTCCTCCATCGGCGGATGCGTGGCAAACAACGCCATGAACCTCTGCGTCGAGTCGGAAATTTTCAGGCCATCCAAAGTCCCGCAGGACAACTGACAATCAATCTAGGGTATGGTAAGGCGGAACCACCGTGGCGCGACCGCGCCGCTCCACCCCTTACTCTAACCTGGTAGGGCTGCGCGGCAGCGCACTCGTGTCCAGCTATAATTGAAAGGGTGGTCATAATCTTCATATTTTATGCGGGCAAGCTGAAGGTGGGGGCTGTTACCGACATGGAGTTTGAGTTGAAAATTTTGGGCTTTTTCCCCCATTCC